>JAGWTK010000488.1 GCA_028876035.1 Bacteroidota bacterium | reverse complement strand
TAAGGTTTTTTACATGGGTGTAGAGTAAATCGTAATTGTCGGCGAGGTCCATATTATCTCCCCAAATGTGTTCGGCAATGGCTTCCTTGCTGATTACGCGGTTCTTATTGCTACAGAAATACAGGAGCAATCCATATTCCATTCGGGTAAGGTCGATCGGATGCTCGTCCACCCGAACAGTTTTTTCCGGGAGATTGATGGAAAGGGATCCGTATTGCAGGTGGTCATTCCCCTGAAAACTTTTTCGGCGGATAATGGCATCTATCCTCGCGCCGAGTTCAGACAAGTGAAATGGTTTGCTGAGGTAATCATCTGCCCCTGTTTTGAGTCCTTTTACGCGGTCTTCCACGGCATTCCTCGCAGATATAATAAGTATGCCATCGGTTCTACGGTTTGATTTTAGTTCCTGTAATAGCTGAAGGCCACTTCCGTCGGGCAGGTTGATGTCCAGTACAATGCAGGCATAATCATATAGAGAAATCTTTTCCAGTGCTGAGTGGAAATCGTAGGCCGTTTCGCAGATGAATTGTGCGGAAGCGAGGTAATGACAGATACTGTCTGAAAGGTCTTTTTCGTCTTCTATGATCAGCAGTTTCATATTACTTAGGACTAAGGTAGGATTGAATTCTGAAGAAACCCGGTAGACCTGTATTCGTTATCCCTTCGTTAATCCCAGGGGTTACTGCAGGGGAAAAGCCAGCACCCGTTTTTCGGTGAAGCTCCGGCCATTTCAAAGTCCGCTGTACATTGCACACAATATCCGTCCAATACAAACCCTGCAATAAGCTACTTTGAAAAAGGCAATTCGGTTGGCCAAATTAATTTAATTAGATTGTCTGCAACTTTCTGCTGTTCTTCAAAAAATGACCTATGCGTATCCAATGTTGCTGGCTGTTGCTGATATGTTTTGGCATCGCTTGTAAGAAAAGCGTTGGCAAATCGCAGCCTGCCACTACATCCGACAAATTTTCCCGCGGAACCAATCTTTCCAACTGGTTCAACAGCTATTCCGATCCGAATCAATACAGCAATCGTTTTACCGCGAATACGCTGGCACTGATCAAAAGCAGTGGCTTTACCTACGTGCGCCTGCCCATCGGTAGTTCTGTCCTGTACAATGAATCCAATCCATCCCAGCTGAATGCAGGCAATCTTTCATTGGTAGATGCGGCTGTTAGTCATTGCATCGCTGCAGGATTGGCGGTAACCATCGATCTGCATTCCGATCAAAGTAACCGCATGGATAGCCTGCTGGCCGCAGATCCAACCTACGCTGATAAAATCGCAGCCTATTGGAAATCGCTTGCAACTTTTTTTAAGAAATACGATAGCGCGCAAATCGCGTTTGAAGTATATAACGAGCCGCATGCGTCGGCCGCTGGCCTCACTACCCAAAGCTTCAATTGGTGGGGATCGGTACAGGAAAAGCTGGTGAAAGCAATTCGTGAGGTAACCAATACGCATAAAATATTGGTGGGCGGCGAAGGATGGAACAGCATCAACGGGCTCGTTCAACTACCCGTATATAACTATCCCAACATCGTATACGTATTTCATATCTATGATCCCTTTCTCTTTACCCACCAGGGTGCAACATGGACTGGCTGGCAGCCGGCAATGCTTGCAAGGAATGTTCCTTATCCTGCCACGCCGGAAGGAGTGGCGCCCCTTGTAGCTGCTGCCAGTAGTACGGAATTAAAAGATGCATTGACATGGTATGGCAGTCAGCGCTACAATATCGACAGCCTGGATAAATGGATCAAAGTCGCTTATGACTGGGGCAAGTCACGCAATGTAAAAGTGATCGTAAATGAGTTTGGCTCTTATAAAACTTATGCGCCGCGGCAAAGCCGGCTGAATTTGATTGGCGATATGCGCAAGACTTTTGACAAGTACAATATTGGCTGGGCAATGTGGGACTGCGATGAAGGTTTTGGCTGGATTGATTATACCGGAGGTAACAGAAATAGTCCGGTTGCAGATGCGGGCGTGTTGCAGGCGCTGGGATTATAAGAATTGTGTTTATAGTTCTTGGTTCTTCATGGTGGACCCATCAGGCCGTGGATCGCAATTTGGCGCTTATTGCGTTTTCATGATTTTCCAGCACCGTCTCCTGAAAGGGTCGGTTCGTTATCAGAAGACTGACCGTTTTCCCAACTTAAGGCTAAGGCAATTGTTATTGTTGCAAAGCCTGTCCTGTCAATGGTCTTTGTCCGGTTCAGTCGTCATCTCTGCGAGACGCCATCCTTCCTGCTTCGACCAAATCCATTTTGCACTGTATTTTCCCGTAATCCTGGCGGTATCGCTCACCCTGATAAGGTCTGATTGCTTGTATCGCCCGGTCTGCCACGCCGTATCGTTATCGATCCGGATGGAGTCTGTAACGGACGATTGCGTGAGCACTTTTATTCCGCTGAAGCGCTGGAGGAAGGCCCGGATAGAATCGCGGCCGGTGGCTGCGATGCCCAATTTTCCCTGGGGCGTGTACATCGTCGCAATCGAATCTGGATTGGTCTGCAGTATGAAGCTGTCATATTTCTTCATGGCAGCTTCAACTTCTCCCCGCTGGTGTGGCGCATTGGGCTGACACGCACACAAGAACAAGACGGATAAACTAAAAGCGAACCAGGTAATCGTTCTGAGTGGAATATTCATAGCAGTTTTTTTTCTGGTGAACACTAATTCCGAGGGCCTGCTTTCAGGAGCCGAATGAGCAGCCAGTTGTTGGTAGAATTTTCGCGCCTTTTCTGCCCGCCCTCTTTTTCCGCAGCTATGGCAACTATTGATATCAACTTGTAATTCGGGCTGCCAACTGGAAGGTGGACCACTGGAGATGTTGTGGACCAGTTGCAGGGATAAATTCTGCAAGCTTTCGCTTCCGGAAGCGCAGGCATTGCAGCCGGATTGCAGCAATGCATATAAAACACAACAAACCACATTCTTTGCTGGCATACTATACGTTTAGTGATAAACGAAAAGTAGCAGCGCCAGTAGTAAGAGGAATGTGTGTGAATGTACGTAAGTTTTGTTGTTGAAGGAGCGCACCGTTCCCTTCCGGAGACGGTGCTGAGCATAACCGTACCGCTGCCCCTTACCTCGTGCCGCAGGCCAATCATTATGCCAGCAGCGAGTGCATATCATTGGCAGCGGGCTCTACAGAAAGAACTTTAAACCTTTGACTCACTACTGTCCGGTTAATGTCTTTGATAGATCGCCTCATAGCCGGCGGGCTTCG
>JAGWTK010000487.1 GCA_028876035.1 Bacteroidota bacterium | reverse complement strand
AAAGGAATCCGCCAATTACACACGCTAAGAAAGAAAAACAAGATGGTTTCATGCGATTGAAAAAAAAATTAGGAAAACCTGGCCGAAAAGCCAGTGCGTTTGGATTTCCACCTGGTGAAACAGTAAATTTATTTCGGCCAGCGCCAGCCTGCAATACTGATTTTTCAGTATTCGCTCCCGGAACACACTAAACGATGTGAAGGCAATCGCGCAGGCGGCGATCCAATCAACCTAATAATCCAAACTTTCCCGCAAAGCCTACTGCTTCGTGTGAATTATTGGCGCCTAATTTTTCCAGGATCCGCTGGCGATGTGTGTTTACGGTATGTACACTAATGTTAAGCATGTTGGAAATCTCTTTACTGAGGTAACCGCGCTTGACCAGATCAAGTATTTCCGATTCCCTTCTGGTCAGATCCAGTGCGGGTTTAACCGAACTGTCCAGCGAAACAAAATTACCCGTCTTGAAATTGAGCAGTTGTCGTTTTCCGTGGTGAAATGCCTCCTGGTTCGGCGAGATGTCAACGATGCTCATCAATAGCCAGAGCTGACCGGTGGCGTCCAGTTCCAGCACCTGGTATTGTTCAATAACCCGAACATATTGATTTCTCGCATTCAACATACGGTATTCGTCCACCACCTTGTGGCTTAGTTTGTCTTCAACCGAAAATGCATTGAACATTTTTATGGTGGCTACGCCGTTCAACGCGAGCTGCTGTCGCTCATCCGGATGAATTTTATCTGCAAAAAACTGGTAATTGGGATCCGCAAAATCGCTATACTCATACCCGAGAACTTTGCTGAAGTTGGACGAAAAGAAAATATTTGCCTTTTTATTCAGGTCAAATACCTGGATGCCGGAATTGCTCTTCGTTGCCAGTATTTCCAGCAAGTCCATCTGCCGGTAGGCATGCGGATAATCCAGGTGCTTCTCTTCGAAACGAAATTGTGACAGAAACTGGATAAAAATTTGCTGGATACTGTTATCCATACTCATCTGTGGTTAGTATTGGCGTGTAGCATTAAATCTGCCTGAAGCAGGTTCACATGTCTTAGGGCTAAAAATATTTACCCGGCCGCTAGCATCCGTACCGCCGCTCCCTTCTTAACATTATTCTAACGCACAGGGCGTAGCAGGCGTACGAATGCCACCGGGCTATTAATTGACAAATGTCAAGCAATCCTATCCCTTCACTCGTTCACCTTTGTTAAGAAAATTTATACGATGACCGAAAAAGAACAATTTACTGCCGGTGTATCGCTCTTAGCAGGCGCTTTGCTGAGCACGCTGGCCATGAGTCTGCACCCTGCCGGCGGTAACCTGCGGGAAATTGCACACATGAAGCAGGCAATGCTGTTCTCACATTCCATCGCCCTTTGTTGCATACCCATGCTGGCCTTTGGCTATCGTGGATTGAGTAGGTTGTTGTCAAAAGGATCGCCCTGGACGGGCCTGGGCTTTAGTTTTATACAATTCGGGCTTGCGGGCGTACTAATCGCGGGTACCATCAACGGGTTGGTGTTACCGCTTTTTGCGATCAGCTATCAATCTTTTGTGATTGACGAAATAACCGCAGTGGCTATTATAGGTTATGGCAGTTTGTTTAACCATGCCCTGGCCTATATTTTTATCGCTGCGATGGTAATCGCAATGAGCATCTGGTCAGGTATTATTGTCCGCACGAACCTGCTACCCCGTTGGCTGGGCATTTTTGGCCTTGGCATTGTTGCTGCCATTCTTATTGCAACAGGTTCTCAGTTTCATTTTACCGCCGTGTGGGCATTTCGCCTGCTCACATTTTTGCTCGCAAGCTGGCAGTTGACCGTCGCTCTACTGCTGATGCGCATGAGCCCCAAAAATAAATTGACATGACAGAAGAACGCGTACGCGATTACTGGAATGACAACGCTCCTGCCTGGACCCAGCTTGCACGAAGCGGCTACGACCTGTACAGGGATGCGATCAATACCCCGGCCTTTTTCGCAATATTACCTGAAGTATGCGGCTTGCAGGGCATCGATATTGGCTGTGGCGAAGGCCATAATACCCGCTTGCTTGCTGCCCGTGGTGCCAACATGGATGCAATTGACATATCCCCCGTATTCATCCACCTTGCACAAGCGACGGAACAGGCTAACGGCCCCCTGATTCAATACCAGGTGGCCAGCGCTACAAAGCTTCCTTTTGCTGACGATGCATTTGATTTTGCTACATCGTTCATGTGTTTGATGGATGTGCCTGATGCGAAAGCGGCCATTAAGGAAGTCTTCAGGGTAATCCGACCAGGGGGCTTCTTCCTGTTTTCCATTGAGCATCCCTGTTTTAAAACAAGGCACCTCGCGAAGGTAAAAGATGCACATGGCCAAATTATCGCGTATGAAGTGGGAGAATATTTTTCCGATGCCGTACAGGTAGAAAAGTGGTTGTTTAAAAAAGCAGACCAGGCGTTTCCGCCGGTTAGCCGACCTTTCCAAATACCCGTTTTCCACCGAACGCTTTCTTTTTGGATAAACGAAACGATAGGGGCAGGCTTCCGTTTAGATGCCATCAACGAACCTCACCCCAATGCACAAACGCTGCATGACTATCCGGAACTGGCCGGCGCTGGCCAGGTTGCCTATTTCCTTCACTTGCTTTGCCGGAAGTAATCCTGCACTGGCGCCAAAAAGAACCGCCTGTAGAAACAGGCGGTGATATGTACTAAACATTGCAGCGGGATGGACGTTTGGAACACCGGCTATCCGGGCGGCCGTCCTCAAAATTCAATTTTATAACTCAGGTTAGGAATAAGAATTGCTGAAACATCCCGATCCATGGAATGTGTAATCATATTGTATCGAAATCCGTTGAAATCCGGCTGACGCGTAAGATTGATGATCTTCAGCGCAATCTCATGAGATAGGAATTTCCGGTTGATGCGATAACTACCGGTGAAGTGCACGTTAAACATGGGTTTTTCCTGCAGGGAGAATGCTTTTGTTTCTTCGTAAACAGGGGCTTGCGCAGCCAGCGAACGCGTGAGTTCCAGTGGCGAATAGCGGCTGCCACCCTGTAGGCTCCAGCGCGTATTCAGGCTGAAGGTGTTCTGATGCCGCCGGCCCAACTGCCATTCTTTGCCAATAAGAAAATTGACCACATAATTCCGGTTGTACCGTGTATCTCTCCAAATTCCATCACCTCCCGTGTAGCGGGATTTGAACAAAGAGCCTGTCAGCAGATAATAATATCCCTTCGAAATGCTTTTCTCCAG
>JAGWTK010000486.1 GCA_028876035.1 Bacteroidota bacterium | reverse complement strand
GAAGGTGGAGGAACGTACCCGGCGTCTTCGGCAAAACGAAGAATACTTGTCGAGTATCGTACAAACGATCCGGGAAGCCCTGATTGTGCTTGATCCCCACCTGCGTGTGATTGATGTGAATGACCATTTTCTGAAGACATTCAAAGTGTCTAAACAAGAGACCAGGGGCAAGATACTATATGAGTTGGGCAACGGGCAGTGGAATATACCAAGGCTGCGTTATCTCCTCGAAAACATTCTGCCAACCAGCAATCCGGTCGAAGAATTTGAGGTTGAACACGAATTTCCGCACATTGGCAAAAAACTGATGCTGCTGAATGCACACCAGATTGAACTGGAAGGTCAATACAAGGATCAGATTCTTATCGCTATTGAAGACATCACTGAACGAAGGCAAATTGAGAGAAGAAAGGATGATTTTTTGTCCATTGCCAGTCATGAATTGCGTACACCGCTTACCACCATCAAGGGCTATGTTCAAATTATGAACCGGCTGATGCCAGGCGATGCGGATGACAAATTCAGATCAGTCGTGGAAAAAACGGCATTGTATATCGATCGCCTGAACAACCTGATCGCCGAATTGCTGGATGTGTCGCGGATCCAAACCGGCAATATCCAGCTGCACCGGAAAAATTTCGAATTCGATAAAATGGTACAGGAAGCGGTTGATAGTATCCAAAGCGCTACCAAAACGCATCATATCAGGATAAACGGATCGACAGGCGCTACCTATCATGGCGATGAATCGCATATTACCCAGGTGATCAACAACCTGCTTTCCAACGCGATTAAATACTCTCCCGAAAACTACGATATCATTGTACACCTGTCTACCGTGAGCGACTACCTCAAAGTGTCGGTGTCCGATAAAGGCATGGGCATTAGCCCGGAAGACCGGCACCGGATATTTGAGCGGTTTTACCGTGTCAGCGATATCCAGCAACGTTTCCCCGGTATGGGCATCGGGCTTTATATATGTGATCAGATTGTAAAAAACCACGGAGGTACCCTTTGGGTGGAAAGTGAAAAAGGCAAGGGCTCAACCTTTAGTTTTACGCTTCCGACAAAAACCGCACCCCCTGAAAATGAATAAAAAAATTTTGGTTTGTGACGACGATGAGGGTATTCTCGAAATGCTGGAGATAATTCTCGAGACCATGGGATATGCCATCATCCCCGAAAAGAATAGCCTCAACATTTACAATGTGATCGAAAAAGAGAAACCCGATCTCGTATTGCTCGATCTCTGGATGCCTGTTTTATCGGGCGACCAGGTGCTGCGTACGCTTCGAAAAAATCCGGCTACTTCCCAACTGCCCGTTATCGTAATTTCTGCCAGTACGGAAGGGAAGAAAATTGCCACCGAAGCCGGAGCCAACGCATATATCGCAAAGCCTTTCGACATGCAAAGCCTGGTGAACAACATACAGCAACTGGTGGTGTAGATCAGGGGTTTTTTCCTTCTTTCATCTCCACAAAGGAAAAATTATCGAACTGCTCTTCGGAAACGCTGCCATCTTTCAACCTGGTGAGCCGGGTCATCACCTGCACGCCGGTGTACTCGCCCAAAGGCAGCACCATTTTGCCGCCTGGCTTCAGCTGCTCCACCAGTTTGGGAGGAATAAAGGGTGCCGCTGCCGTAATGAGTATTTTATCGAAGGGAGCATAGGTGGGCAAGCCTTCATACCCATCGCCGTAAAAGAATTTAATATTGGGATACTTCTTTATATAGGCAAACTTTTTATTGTTTTCGAACAGCTGTTTCTGCCGCTCGACGGTGTATACCTGCGCACGCAATTCCGCCAGGATACTGCTCTGGTAAGCGGACCCGGTACCAATCTCCAACACTTTCTCAAAAGGCTTTACATCCAGCAACTGCGTTTGATACGCAACGGTGTAAGGTTGCGAAATGGTTTGCTCCACGCCAATGGGGAAGGCCCTGTCTTCATACGCCACCTCATCGAAGGCAGAGTCCAGGAAAAAATGCCGGGGTACCGTGTTGATAGCGTCCAGCACGCGCTGGTCGGTGATTCCTTTCTCTTTTACCAGGTCGGTTAGTTTCCGCCGAAGGCCCTTGTGCCGGTAAGTGTCCTCGTACATTCTCATAGCGCTGTGCAAGATAACAGCTTTGCAAAATATTGAGCGGTTTAGTTTTTTCTTTCGTAATATTTCTGCTTATCACTATCTTCCAAACTCAATCTGCATTATGAAACTAAACACGGGTATATTACTGGCATTGATGATGCTCCTGGAATATTTCATCTGGGGTTCCTGGTACGTCACCATGAGTACGTATATGGGCGAACAACTCCATGCAACCGGCATCCAAATCGGAACAGCCTACAGCATGCTGGCCATCGCCACCATGATCTCGCCGATATTCGTGGGTTTGGTTGCCGATCGTTTCTTTGCGGCGCAAAAAATTATGGGTGTATTTCACCTGCTGGGCGCGGTACTGTTGTTTATGGCGACAAAAATTACCGACAGCAGCGCGTTTTCCTGGCTGATCCTTGCCTACTCACTCGTGTACATGCCCACCATTGCATTATCAAACAGTGTTGCCTTTGCCCAAATGAGCGATCCCGGCAAACAGTTTCCATGGATCCGCGTGTTCGGCACCATTGGTTGGATCATTGCCGGTGTGATGATCGGCAGCCTCGCCATCGAAAAAACATCCTCTACCTTTCTTATCGCTGCGGGCGCTTCTGCAGCACTTGGGCTGCTCAGTTTTTTCTTACCCGATACACCGCCAAAAGCTGCCGCCACGGATGCCAGTGCCTCCAAAGCGCTCGGCACAGAAGCCTTTGTGCTTTTCCGTGACCGTCCTTACCTCGTGTTCTTTATTGCGGCCATCCTGGTTTGCATTCCGCTTTCCTTCTATTATGGCTTCGCCAATAAGTTCCTGAATGAACTCAATGTAGAAAACGCCGCTACTAAAATGACCCTCGGCCAGTTTTCGGAAGGTATTTTTATCCTGGCCATTCCCTTCCTTTTCAACCGCATCGGCGTGAAAAAAATGTTGCTGCTGGGCATGGGTGCATGGATATTGCGTTACCTGATGTTTGCCTATGGCAATGCCGGCTCGGGTTTGTGGATGTTGTATGCGGGCATTATTCTACATGGTGTTTGTTACGATTTCTTCTTTGTTACAGGCTACATGTATACCGAGAAAAAAGCCGGCGAGAAAATCAAAAACGCCGCGCAGGGGCTCTTCACCTTCGCCACTTACGGCGTGGGAATGTTCATTGGTACAC
>JAGWTK010000485.1 GCA_028876035.1 Bacteroidota bacterium | reverse complement strand
CGCCGAGATGGATGGCGTCGGTGCCAGCAATGAAGGCATCCTGATCCTGGCTGCGACCAATGCACCCTGGAGCGTGGATCCTGCCTTTCGCAGACCCGGCCGTTTCGATCGCGTCATCTTCGTTGAACCACCCGATGACAAAAGCCGGGAAGAAATCCTGCGCTCGGTATTGCAGGGAAAACCGGCAGGAGAGATCGACTGCAAAAAAGTAGCGGAGGCAATCCCAGGTTATTCCGGGGCCGATATAACGGCCATCGTGGACATTGCGGTAGAAGATAAATTACAGGCTTCCCTGGCAGCCGGTGCGATTCAACCGCTGAACACAAAAGATCTGCTGAAAGCAGCTAAACAACACCGGCCCACCACGGCCGAATGGTTTGCCACGGCCCGCAACTATGCGCTGTACGCAAATGAATCCGGGTTGTACGATGATATTCTTTCGTACATGAAGATTAAAAAATAAACGAGACTTCGATTGGACATAGACGTTATACTCGATCAGGCTAAACTATTGCTCGACCAGGGCCGGCCCCGGGACGCTGAAGCAAAACTGCGGGTATTCCTGCAACAGGAACCCGACAGCCATCTCGCACTCTCGCTGCTGGCACGTTGCTATTATGCGCTGAAGGATTTCGATAAGGGTATTGCTACCATCCGTGAAGCCATCAGGCGTAATCCCGATGAAAGTTTCTACCATTATTTGCAGGGCTTTGGCTATTACCAGCTGGATAAACTGGAACAGGCAAAAGCAGACCTGCACACTGCGATTCAATTGAACCCATGGGTGGCGGAATATTATGGATTGCTTGCCTTCTGTCTATTCGGAGAAAAAAACTTCGCGGCAACACTGGAAAAAGCCAACGAAGGACTCGCCATTGACGCCTCCTCGCTTACCTGTTTGAACGCGCGATCCATGGCGCTGAACAAGCTGAAACGGACCGATGAAGCCATGGCCACGATGCAGGACGCCTTATCGCAGGACCCCGACAGTGAATTCACCCATGCCACTATCGGGTGGAACTTGCTTGAACGGGGCAAACACAAGGAAGCAGCCCACCATTTTCGCGAAGCCCTTCGGATCAACCCGGTGATGACCAGCGCACAATCGGGTTTAAAAGAAGCCCTCAAATCAAAAGTGCCGCCCTATAAATGGCTGTTGCAATATTCATTCTGGGTAAACAACAAAGGGAAGGGACTTAAGACCGCCATGCCAATTATCCTCTATGTATCTATTCGGGTGCTACTCGGGTTTTCGAGGCAAACGAATTCGGACTGGTTGGTCGGATTGATTGTTTGCCTATACCTGTTGTTCGTGGTAGGCAGCTGGACGATGAACTCGATAGCGAATTTCTTCCTGCTATTTCATCCCGACGGTAAATATGCGCTTACTAAAACTGAATCTACCGCCGCGGTATTGGTGGTTACAGCAATGATTATTGGATTTGCCCTGCTGGGCACTGATATGCTGGCACATCCGCCCCAACCCTGGGATTCGGTGGTGTTTGGTGCCGGACTTATTTGCATCTCACTGGCGCTTCCTTTGGGCGAACTCGACTATCCCATCAAGTTCAGGAAAGGCGGTAAACGCAATCTGTTTTCTGCATTGGTGGCCGGGGGCGGACTCCTTGCCTTGCTGCTGGGCATCCTTTTCCCCGAACAGGCCCTCACGATCATGGGGGTATACGCGGCCGGCTTTTTGATTTACAACTGGTCTGGTGTGCTCCGGTATTAAAAATAATTATATTTTCAGTAATTATTGAAAATATAGTAAATTTGTACCGTATCAAAAATGACCGTTATGAAAGTAGTAATAGCAGGCGGCGGGTTTGGCGGACTTCGGCTGGCGCGACAACTGAACAATCGTCCGGGTATGGAAGTGCTCCTGGTGGATAGATTCAACTATCACCAGTTTCAACCCTTATTTTACCAGGTAGCTACGGCGGGACTCGACGCGAGCAATATTTCCTTTCCACTCCGGAAGGTTTTTCACAAAAGCAATAATGTCCGTTTTCGGCTGGGCGAATTGAAGGAGATAAGGGCGGCTGAAAATAAGATCATCATCGACAGTGGTGAGATCGCGTATGATGCACTGGTGATTGCCACCGGAGCAGACAGTAACTTTTTCGGCAACCAGCAACTCGCAGCGCATGCCTTCCCCATGAAATCTACTACAGAAGCGCTGCAGATACGAAATCACCTCATCCAGAATTTCGAAGATGCCTCTGTTGTAAAAGATCCGGAGGCCAGGAAGAGTTTATTGAATATTGTGGTAGTGGGAGGGGGTCCAACGGGTGTGGAGCTGTCCGGTGCGATTGCCGACATGCGTTCGTATGTTTTGCCCAAAGACTATCCCGATCTCGATTTCAAAGAGATGAATATTTATTTGCTCGAGGGTTCTCCCAAAACCCTGGGCGCCATGTCCGAAAAATCTTCGGAGCAATCGCGGAAATACCTGGAGAAATTGGGGGTAGAAGTGCTGACCAATAGCCTGGTGAAAGAATACGACGGAAAGACGGTAATGCTGCAGGACGGTCGTACGATAAAAAGCCGGACCGTAATCTGGGCTGCAGGTATCAAGGGAAATGTACCCACAGGTATCCGCCCGGAAATGGTGGTGCGGGGTAACCGAATCATTGTAGACCGGCACAACCTGGTGAAAGGGGCTGACAATATCTATGCTGTTGGCGATGTCGCTTATATGGAGACGCCCTTGTTTCCGAAAGGCCATCCGCAGGTGGCGCAGGTGGCACTGCAACAGGCAGACGCACTGGCGGAAAATCTGCAGCGCATTGAAAGCAAGTCGTCCCTGCGGACAGAATTTGAATACTTCGACAAAGGCTCGATGGCCACGGTTGGCCGAAACCTGGCCGTGGTGGACATTCCCAAACCAAAATTCCATTTCGGTGGTTTTTTTGCCTGGCTGGTATGGATGGGCCTTCACCTCATGCTCATCCTCGGCGTAAAGAACCGGTTCTTCGTTTTTTGTAACTGGGTGTACAATTACTTTACCAGGGATCAGTCACTTCGATTGATCTTCAGACTGGGCAAGAAGGCGACCGATAAACCCATTCCGGTACCACAGGAACAAAAACAAAAGGCGACTGTAACAGTTTGATTGTAATTCTATAAAGATTTTTATCTAACTAAAAAGTCAGCTTATTTATCCTTTTGTTGTCCCTTTCGCTTTGCCATTTTTTTGAAGAATGCATTGGCCCTTGAGCGGAAGGCCGGGCTTTCATTGGCGTAGGATTCTTCGAGGG
>JAGWTK010000042.1 GCA_028876035.1 Bacteroidota bacterium | reverse complement strand
CAATAAAACTGGCCAGTGATTTCTTTTGCAGCGAATCGGCTTCTTCATTTTTCTTCAACAAAGTAAGCTTAAGATCATCGTAAAGCAAGGTAAGCTGCCCGTTACTGCCGCGGTTATTGCAGGAAAATCCAAACTTCACCTTGTGAATCGTACCCTTATCGATCCTGGCGAGTCCCATTGGCTCGATCAGGGGGTTCAATACGGGTCCGTCGAAAGATTGTACAGCACCGTTCAACGTGAAATGACCATCCGGCGCATTCAGCTGCAGTGCGAGTTCTGCACGTAAAGGAATCTTACCCAAAAAAGAGGCGTTGAACCGGAGGTGACAAAAAGGATCTGTTTGAATGCGATGCCGCTCGTTGGTAATATTCGACAGGACGGCACTTGCCGAAGCAAACTGTACCCGTCCTGCATAGCCAGACTTTGGATTCTTTTCTTTGTATTCGATATAGGCTTCTTTCACCATGCATTTGCTGATGGAAAGAACAATGGGAAGTTCTCCCAGCAACTGGTGGGGGAATTTCTTTACAATGGTTGTATTGGGCCTTGGGTAGGACAGATCCCGGTAAACGCGGATATTGGCCTTTGCGATCTGCAGGCTGTCCGCCACTACGTCGGATAACATCAGCCGTTGAAGGGCAAGATGGCTAAGGCGTATACCCGAGAAATCGAGGTTATACCGATCATGCTGCACGCCCATCCTTTCTGCAAAAGCTGCTTCCGCAAGTTGTGGCTCCACCGAAAGGGACTGCACAGAAAATGCAGCATCGTCGGTGGTAAACGATAACCCGCCGAAACGATAATGATACAAACCGCTCATATCTTTCAGCAGGCCGGTATCTCCGGAGAATCCGAGGTGTTTGGCAAAAAAGAAGCGGGTGGTATCACGGCTATGCAGGCTATCCACCCATACATCCCGCAGGTGGATGGAGAAATCATTGGCGGTGATGGTTTGGTGACCGGTGAGCATGTGTACGAAAGCGATATCGGCATGCTTCACTTCGATGGAGTCGGCCTGGATTTCTTTCAGGTTTCCCAATAGCTGTTGGTAGAGTTCCTTCTGCGGCGCTGTGCTGGTCGTATCGGGATGAGGCTTTGCGTAATAAAACAAAATGGTTGCACGATCGATGAGCAGTTTCCTGCCTTTGACAGTTTTGTTGATCATGGCTGCGGGCGTAGCCACTCCCTCGATGGTTATTTCAGGTATATGCAGACGTAGCAGTAGAGGCGGATTGGTTTGTTCGCTGATCTGCCGGCGGTACATCGAAGTATCCGGGATAACATCGAGGTTTACCACGTGCAGGTAACCCGTTGTTTCATCCAGGTCCATTTTATCATACCGGATGGTGTAGAGGCCGTTGGTTTTTTCAAAAACCGTGGAGCGTACTTTCTCCCGGATGAAACTGTATTTGATCTGATTCCAGAATAAAAAACCCGTCACTGCCAGGATAGCAATGACGGCGACACTGCCAACAATAATTTTTTTAAGCGGTGACCAGGGGGTAGATGGCATATATTGGTTTTAGGTATAATCAGGAGCGATCCTGTTTTGCTTTTTTATCGGCGGTGTTGGAGCGGGGCGGTTGCTTTGCCTTCTGTTTGCTGGCAGCAGGTGAAAATGCGCCTTGCGGTTCCGTTGGATTTTTTTCATTGTATCCTTTCTTTACAGACTTGTCGCTACTCTTTCTCATACTGGTTCTTTGGGTTGAAGGAAGGAAAAACATGCCAGCTTCCCGCGGTGTTACCGAAGTTGATCGTTGTGGAAAAACGGCCCCAGAAAATAGTAGCATGCAATTCGTTACCTTAGAACCCATGCGTTGCTGTATCATCCTGTGCCTGGTGACTGTTCCTGTAGTGATGAATGCGCAAAACCCTTCCGGCCTCATCGTACCGCCGCGCGCACAGGTACGTGATACCAGCGGTCAGCGCGATTTGATTGGCCTGGTTAAACAGCTTACCCACCTGCATATCAAAAAACCCGCTCCCGAAAAAGGAAGAAAGGTATACTATTCGCTTTTACCAATCGGCTCATCGGTACCGGGTGGCGGAACTGCGCTGGTGACCAGTACGCAGGCGGCATTTTATTTGGGGGAGCGCAAGACAACCTATATCTCCAATATAACATTTTCACCCAGCACCAATTTCAAAGGTCAGTTCAATCTGCCGTTTCGGGGAAATATCTGGCTGCCGGGGAACCGCTGGAATTTGCAGGGCGATATGCGGTATTCCTTCTTTCCGCAAAAAACCTGGGGCCTGGGTGGAAACCATGCAGATGACGATCCGTTATTGATCGACTATTCCTATTTCCGGTTTTACCTCAATGGCCTCAAACGCATTCGTCCCTATTTTTTTGCCGGCATTGGTTATGCGCTGGATTATCACCTGTCGATCGAATCAGAGACCGACAGCATGGATTTACAAAAATATACCGGCTATGCGTATGGCACAGGGCCGCATGGCAGCTCTTTTTCCTCGGGTATCACCTTTAACCTGCTGTACGATGCGCGTATCAACAGCATCAATCCCCTGCCCGGCTACTATTACAATCTTGTTTACCGCATCAATCCGCGTTTCCTGGGAAGCGGCGACAACTGGAATTCTTTGTATGCAGATGTCAGGAAATATATTCCCTTCAGTCGCAGGGAACAAAATACCCTGGCGCTGTGGACTTATTTCTGGACAGTACTTGGCAGCAAGGCACCCTATCTTTCATTGCCTGCATTGGGATGGGACAGCCAGCAACGATCCGGCCGAGGCTTCTATAATCGTCGCTATGCGGGCACCAGCCTATGGTACCTGGAAGCAGAATACCGAAGGCAGATTACGAACGATGGCCTGCTGGGATTTGTTGTTTTTTCCAATCTGAACAGCGTTACCGAACAAAACAGCCGCAAATTTGCCTACCTGCATCCTGCAGCCGGCGCAGGGGCTCGCATCAAGTTCAACAAAAATTCGGGTACCAACCTGGCCATTGACTTCGCCGTGAGCGACGATTATAAAGCGATATACCTGGCGTTGGGAGAAGCATTTTAAAGATGGAGAAGGGTAATATTTTAATTACCTTTCTTTTATCAATCTGCCTGCCATGCCATTCCCCACGCGGATGCTTCTCGCCTTTATTGTATGCTGTTTGTTTTCGGGCGCTGTGATAGCCCAAAAGAAACCGGTTGACATCATCTTTGATACCGATATGGGTCCCGATTACGACGATGTAGGAGCCATCGCCATGCTGCATGCAATGGCCGACAAAGGCGAATGCCGCATACTCGCAACCGTAGCGAGCAATCGTCATCCCTGGGTGGCAGCAGACCTAAGTGTATTGAACACTTATTTCGGTCGGCCTGATATTCCTATTGGCGTTGTAAGCGGGAAGTGTCTCGCGATTCCGGCCGTGCAAAGATGGGACTCACTGATTGCATCGGAATATCCACATCAAATCAGCAGTAATGAGCAAGCGGTGGATGCGGTTGCCCTCTACCGAAAGCTGCTGTCGGCAGCCAAAGATCATAGTATCACAATTGTTACCGTAGGCTTTTTTACCAATATGGCCAACCTCTTGCTTTCTTCTCCCGATCAATACTCATCACTTGATGGAGCCTCGCTCGTAGCCCTCAAAGTAAAACAACTGGTGAGCATGGCCGGCAGGTTTGATAGTGAGAAAGAAAATTTCCGCGAATTCAATGTGAAGGAAGATGCCGCTGCTTCGCAAACCGTTTTTGATAAATGGCCAGTTCCGATCCTATTCACCGGATTTGAAATAGGTGCTGCCATTCACACGGGTCTGCCCATTATGCACAACGCCGCAATTCAGCATTCACCGGTAAAGGATGTTTTTGCGCGCTGTATTCCGATGGACGCCAACGACAAAAATGGGCGTATGAGCTGGGACGAAACGGCGGTGCTGGTAGCGGTGCGCGGCATCGGTCCGTGGTTTAAACATGTGAGCGGACAAATCATATCCCATCCTGATGGAAGCAATGGATGGGATCCTGCGGGTACACGCGACAGGTACCTCGTGCGCGTGATGCCCATCCCAGCTATCGAAAAAATCATCAACGACCTGATTATGCACCAGCCGGCGGCAAAAGCAGTCAACTAATTTTCATCCACCCAACCTTTTTCTGCCAGCAGGCATCTCCCCTTACAGAAGCCCTATCCGGGCGTAAGAAAAGGGTTATGAGAAGCATTTGCTGGCTGTTGGTTTTGTCATCCATTCTTAGCTTTTCCTGCCATTCTGCAGGTAATGCGCTCACGAGTTTGTCTGTCGATGCAAAGCTGTTTGCCCTTACTGCAAAAAGCATTTCCGCATTACCGTTCAACAGCTCAAAAAAACAACCGCTGATCATCGTTCACCCACCGGGGCGGAAGTTAAACGGCTCCTACAGCAAAGTCATCTCCCCCGGCAGTATCAGGGACTGGTTGATGCAGCCTCCTGTTAGCAGTAACTCCATTTTTCATGAAACAGTGGAATGGTAGCACCGGAACAAGAATGATACATTCACGCACATACCGAAAATATTATTTTGAAGCGTCGGTCAACTCAATGCTCACTGAATCATTGAGCGCGGGTGATGGATTGGCAACAGGACCCCAAAAAAAATTCCGGATAGGCCGGAATGCAGTCAGGTCGTGTAAGGCCGTCTTGATCGGTCTCCTCTGTGCGCTTCCCTTCCTGCTCCGATAGCCGGGATTTACTACATCCTGGCTGAGCGTAAGTTCACTACTGTTCCTCTGTTGCTATGGTGCAGTAATTTGTTTCGCCTATCTTAATTATCACTTACTGATCCCCGAATTCTACCTCCGCGGACGGCATGTGTTGTATTTCTGTAATGTGTGTATCGTTGGTGCTATACTGATGACCATCGCTTACAGCATTGAAAATATCCAGGCAACAGGGCGATCATTGACTATAATTTATGTGTTTGTGTTGCTTGCAGCCAGCATCATTATTCCATTGCTGGTCCGGCTGCAACGATCAAAGAAGCTGGTGGAAAAACAAATTGCCGCAGGCCAACTTCGACTGATGCGGGAAAAAGTGCGCAACAGCATTGCCGGCCATATTCTTCAATGGGTGGCCGCTGCGAATCCCGATGAGGGCGGAGAGGCGGAAATGCTTCGGCGACTACCCGCCACCTTATCATTTGTTCAGCAAGAGCAGGGGGAAGGAAAGACCCTGCTGGGAGATGAACTCGATTGTATCCGCAATTACATCTGTCTGCGTAAAAAAGCAAGCCCCGCGGGAGTTGCAGTGCGCAGTTTTCTACCGGTTGTTGATACGCCGGTACGCGTGGACGCCCTGTACTTTCTGTCTGTTGTCGACTTTGCGCTTTGCAGGGACCAAGCAAACGCGGACAGGCCGGTAAACATTGAAGTGCGCTGTTTCCCGGACCGTTGTCAACTGCAGGTAATTTTTGCCAAACCTGAAAATAATATGGCGGAACTGTTACACAATTTCTGGCTGGCGGAACTGCGCCAACAACTGGCATTGCAACAACCGGGAAGACATGAACTTGAAATTCTCGAAAACGAAACTATCTGTTCCATCAAATTATCCCTTCCGCTCGTATGATCCACGCCATTGCCATCGACGACGATCCACGATCACTTCTTCAACTCGAAGTGCTTTGTCGTGGCACCGAAACTGCATCCATCCTGGGAAAGTACAGCCATTGTGAAAAAGCGTACAATGAGCTGGCAGGTTCAGGAGCAGATGCCATTTTCGTAAATGCGGCACTCGATTATGTGAAGCTTATTGCGCGCAAGGCAACAGACCTGCATATGCCGGTTGTATTCATGGCGAAAGAAGGTTCGCTGGCAGTGGAAGCATTCAACTGCGGCGCGGCCGATTTCCTTTTACAACCTTTCCGGAAAGAGCGATTCAGACAGGCAATAGAAAAAATTAAAACGATCCGCGCAGTGCGGCAAAACAAAATGGCCAGGCAAAGCGAAAGCCTTTCACTGCGGGTAGACTACACCGTTATGAAACTGCCCCTCGCACGGATTCTGTACATTGAAGGATTGGATGATTATATCCGCATTGTCATACAGGGACAAAAACCCGTTGTAACCCGGATGACACTTAAAAGACTGGAAGCACAACTACCGGGAAATAATTTTGCGCGGGTGCACAAGTCGTACATTGTGCCTGTGCACCGGATCAGCTATGTGCGCAATAAGGTAGTGCATATCGGAGAACACAAGATTCCCCTTGGAAGCACGTATGAGCAGCGATTCTTTCAATCGATTCAGCACGCCTGATGGTTCGATTACTGGTTTTGTTCTGCGTACTTTTTGAAATTATCGAGAATCGACTGCCAGCCCGTCCGCTGCATGTCAACAGGGTTTGTTTGCTCGGGGTCAAAACGTTCAACAACGCTGGTAGCGCCATTCTTTTCGGCAAAGCGTACTTCTACTTTGCGCCCATCCCCCATTGTATAACGAATCAGCTGGTGATCGATTACTTCATCGTACACCCCACCGAAGTCGAATCCAAAACTTCCATCCTTGGCTTCCATCCGCGCGGTAAACTTCCCGCCGGTGCGTAAATCATTTTCTGCACGGGGCGTATGCCAGTCATCCGATGCGCTGTTCCACTTCGTGATGTGTTCAGGCAAACCCCAGAGTTCCCAGACTTTTTCCACCGGCAGACCAACTGTGGTCTGTACTGTTACCATTTCACGATTGTTCGTTTCCATATTCCGCTTTTTTTCAGGTTGAATGAATACAAATCTCAGGCGACCACAGCAAAGAAAAAATGGGCGAAAGCGACAAGCTGCAGGCGAAATACGACAAGCTGACGAATTGATTATTCTTTGTCCATTGCCGATAGTTTCTCCAGCGCCAGGTACAGCGCCTGGTTACCGCAAGATCCCTTGCCCATCGCCTGAACGCTGATGTACAACTGCCTTACCAATGCGAGTCCCGGTAAAGCGATGCGCATGGCATCTGCCTCTTCCAGTGCAATGCCCATATCCTTTACAAAATTGTCGATTGAAAATCCCGGGGAATAGTCTTTCTTCACCAGCTTCGGCGCCAGCACATCGAGACTCCAGCAACCGGCAGCACCCTTGCTAATGGAAGCGAGCAGGTTATCCAGGTTAAGTCCTGCCTTCGCACCATAGATTAATCCTTCGCAAACACCGATGAGTGTTCCGGCGATGACGATTTGGTTGCACATCTTCGTATGTTGTCCGGCACCTACCGGCCCCTGGTAAACGATGTTTTTGGCGAAGGCTTCAAAGATGGGAACAGCAGCATCGAATACTTCTTTTTTTCCACCAGCCATTACCGATAGATTCCCATTGATGGCGCCTACCTGTCCGCCCGAAACCGGCGCATCAACAAAATCAACCCCGATCTTTTCAGCGGCAACAGCGATCGCACGCGCAAGACTGGGCCGCGTGGTGGTCATATCTATCAATAACATGCCAGGCTTTGCTGCGGGAAGTATCCCTTGCTCTCCAAAATAGCATTCTTCTACATCTTTCGGAAATCCGATGATGGTCACTATGATATCAGAGGCTTTGGTCAGCGCGGCGGGTGAATCATACCATGCGCAACCCAATTCGATCAGGTCGGTTGCTTTTGATTTTGTACGGTTGTACACATTTACTTTATACCCTGCCTTTACGAGATGCTTCACCATGGGATTGCCCATCAAACCCGTGCCTATCCAGCCGATCGCTTTATTTTTCATTTGCCGGTTTTATTCAAAGATGATGGTTTCCGCTAAGGAACCAAAGAGTTTTTACCGAGGGTTGATCAGAAAGTTTCCTCCTGGCCTGTTACCCTCCGTTCAGCCTTTGGGAGCATTGACAAGGTTCACCGGCTTTCCCTTGAGGAAAGCGTCCAGGTTACTAACGGTAATAGCCATCAGTCGCTGTCTTGCTTCGAAACTCGCCCAGGCAATATGCGGTGTGATGATGCAATTCTTTGCACGTAGCAATGGGTTGTTTTCAGCAGGTGGCTCCGATGAAAGTACGTCAAGGCCTGCACCGGCGATCTGTCCGCTATTCAACGCATCCGCCAAATCCTGTTCCTGGATCAGCGGCCCGCGGGAGGTATTGATCAAAAAGGCGGAGGGTTTCATCATCATAAGCCGTTTGCGGTTGATGAGTTCCTTCGTATCGGGCGTGAGTGGACAATGCAGACTTACCACATCGGAACCCTGCAGCAGCGTTTCCAGATCAACCGCACGATAACTATTGTCTGCCGGACCTTCTATCTTCCTCCTGCCATGCACCAGCACTTTCATTCCGAATGCATTGGCTACTGTTGCAACGCCGCGTCCAATATTGCCAAAGCCAATGATGCCCATTGTTTTTCCAGCAAGTTCGATCAGTGGGTAATCCCAGAAACAAAAATCAGCGGAGCGGGTCCAGCGGCCAGCTGCTACTGCATCACCGTGTCGCTGTACGTGCAGGCAGAGCTCCAGCAACAAAGCGAAGGTCAATTGCACCACAGAAGCAGTTCCATAGCCGGGCACGTTCACTACGGCAATTCCCTGCCTGCTGGCTGCGTCTACGTCCACAATATTATAGCCAGTCGCCAGCACACCGATGTATTGCAGACCAGGATTCGATTGAATGGCTGCAGCGGTGACTGGTGTCTTGTTGGTGAATACAACCGTTGCGCCGGTAATGCGATCAATTACTTCTTCAGGCTTTGTGCGGTCATGCACAACCAATTCTCCAAATTGTTGCAAGCCTTCCCAGCTAAGATCGCCGGGATTGAGCGTATATCCGTCGAGTACTACAATTTTCATAGCTTGTTTTTTGGGACAGCACAATATCGCCTGACCAAAGTTATAAACATTATCACCAGAAGAGCCAGCGAAAGCAGGTACATAGCACCGTTAGAAGCCTTTCCTGATGCGGGAATGGAATGGGTGGGTATTGCTGCTGCATAAACCGGCACCCAGTCCTGTAACAGCGAAGCCTGTAAAACCACCAGGAGGCAGATGATCGCCAGCATCAGCAGGCTGTGTTTAAGAGTGAAGCGGAACAAACGCCCTTCGCCTTCCGGAAGTTTACCTGCTGCCGCCGCTACTGCAATGGACTGCGGCGAAATCATCTTGCCCACCACGCCGCCGGAAACATTCGCGGAAACAGTAATGACCGGGTCGATGCCGAGCGCCGTGGCGGTGCCCGACTGCAATTTTCCAAAGAGCGCATTGGCCGATGTATCGGAACCGGTAACAAATACCCCCATCCAGCCAAGCACCGGTGCGAATAACGGGAACAGCAGGCCCGTACCCGCGAGCGCTTTTGCAATGGTGGCTGTTATGCCTGAATCATTCACCACGTACGCGAAAGCCAGCACGGTAGCGATGGTGATTACCGGCAGGCGTAACTGCAGCAATGTTTCCCGGGCCACTTTCACCGTTTGCTGCGCATTCAAACGGCCCATCCACGCAGTTAACAATGCCGTAATAAAAATGGCAGTCCCTGCGGCTGAGAGGTAATTGAATTTAAAGATGTGGCCGACAGGCTGCCCGTCGGGGCTTATTATCGAATTGTGCAACCCGGGAAAAGCAAAGTTCCATTGTCCTGCATTGTTCAGCCATTCTTTTACCGAAGGCAGCCCCCATCCTATCACCATCACCGTTAGTAGCAGGAAAGGACTTATTGCAAATACAATTTCCTTTTTTTGCAGCGCCTTCTTTTCAGTACATCCTGCAGCCGTTTCCGAGGGAAAGCGCCATGCTTTAATAGGTTTTTGAAAACGCAGGTAAACCAGCAAACAAACGATTGAACCAACACCTGCCAGTATATCGGGCAGCGACGGACCCATAAAATTGGATGTACTCCATTGGATAAACGCGAATGAGCCACCGGATACAAAAATGGCGGGTGCCACTTCTTTTGCTTTTTTGAATCCCGCCATCAGTGTCACCAGGTAGAAAGGCAATAAGGCAGACAGGAGTGGCAGTGTTCTTCCCACCATTTGTGAGATCGCGGTTTCCGGCAATCCGGTTACCTGTGCGGCCACCGTTATCGGAATACCTATGGAGCCAAAAGCAACGGGTGCCGTGTTTGCAATCAAACAGATACCTGCAGCATACAGCGGTTCAAAACCAAGACCAGTGAGCATGGCAGCTGTAATCGCCACGGGTGCTCCAAAGCCGGCCGTGCCTTCCAAAAAGGCGCCGAATGAAAACGCAATCAGCAACGCCTGCATACGCCGATCATCGGTGAGCGAAGCCATGAAAGATTTGATGATGTGGAACTGACCGCTGGCGACCGTAAGATTGAACAGAAAGACAGCGGCTACCACTATCCAGCAGATGGGAAACAAACCATACAAGGTCCCGTTCAGCAGGGAGAGGCCCAGCAATAAAAACGGCATGCGGTAAACAATCAGGGCTATTACCACCGCGATCAACAAAGCACAGCCAACCGCAGCGTATACTTTCCAGCGCCGAAACGCAAGCGCCCAAAAAACAAAAAGCATCGGCAGCAGGGCCAGCATAAGTGAAGCGGGCATCGACTGCAGCGGATCAATAACCTGGGTCCATTTCATAGGCAACCATTAATTGAATGTGCAAATGTGGAAATGTGCAAATGTGGAAATGTGCTAGTGTGGAAATGGCGCATACAAGGTTGTTCATCGTTAGAACCTGAATATAGGCCGAATATCCGGCCTTCCGAACTTTAAGCGCCGGAAAACCGGCATGTTGCTAAAAATATGAAAGCAGCGGCGATAACGGCCCATTCTTGCCGGCAACTTCTTAATTGGGTTACAGTAACGTAGCCACCGCCCTGTAACAAACGCAGGTACGTATACCTTTTCGCTGCGTTACCAAATTGTGATCCCAGTATGATCAAATCCCTAAATCAGGTGCGCGCTGTTCCATCATCTCCAGCATTGTTACACATTTGTTGCGATGAGAAAAGCAATCCATACAATTGCGACCCGCGCGCTTTGCTTGCTTTTCGCTTGTTGTGCAGCCTGCAGCAAGCAAACAGCCCAGGGGGATCATGCCATCATCCGGTATCGTTTGCCGGATGCGATCGAAGACAGTTATGCTGAAACCAGCTATGCCGGCTGGGATGCCACTGCAGGTACAGCATTCTTCAGCACAGACAACACTTCGTTTGAGCGTATATTTCTTTCAATGAAGGAACTTTACGATACGGGCAATTATAATGTGCATTCAATTCAACAACTTTCCTGGAGCCAATCCGACAAATTCACACCACAAACTGTGAATGGCTATGTGCATCTTATCAATCGTTCGCCAGGCCTTTGCAAAGCCGTGTTCTCTATCAACCTGCGCGACACGCTCAGCCCTACCCCCCAGCGCAGTATCAGTGGTGAATTTACTATCGTCCACCAGCCCTGAAATAATATTTGCATAACAATAGGTTCACAGTGTGGTTATACGCGCTGCCTACATTTATGCATGAAATCCATCAAAAGGAAAATCGATATCCTTGTACTTTCCGACATCCACCTGGGCACCTATGGTTGTCATGCAAGGGAACTGCTCCAGTACCTGCGGAGCATCCAGCCAAAAACTGTCATTCTGAACGGCGATATTATCGACATCTGGCAATTCAGTAAAAATTACTTTCCAAAATCACATATACAGGTAGTCAGACAAATCATGAAGTGGGTCGCCAAAGGAACCAAAACCTGGTATATCACCGGCAACCACGATGAAATGCTGCGCAAATTTGCCGGTTTTAAATTGGGTTCATTACAAATCGTCAACAAGTTAGTGCTCGATATACCCGGCGACGGAAAAGCCTGGTTCTTCCACGGCGATGTGTTTGACGTAACCATGCAGCACTCCAAATGGCTCGCAAAACTCGGGGCCATCGGCTATGATACGCTCATTCTTATCAACCGGCTAACCAACTTTATATCGGAAAATATCCTGAAAAGAGGAAAGCTGTCTTTTTCCAAAAAAATAAAGAACAGCGTAAAATCTGCTGTAAAATTTATCAACGACTTTGAAAAAACGGCGGCGGGCATTGGAATAGCCAATGGTTATGAATACGTGGTATGCGGACATATCCATCAGCCTGAAATCAGACCCATTACAGAGCATGAGAAAAGCATTCTTTACCTCAACTCGGGCGACTGGATAGAAAACCTGACGGCACTCGAATACAGCGGCGGAAAGTGGACCTTGTATAAATACGAAGAAAAAGAATTTGAAGGGATGGTGCCTGAGCAAGACGGCAACCTCAATACAAAACAACTTTTCACCGATCTGCTGGCAGAATTTAACCTAATGCAGGCATGAACATCTTATACGCTATACAAGGAACGGGCAATGGACATCTGAGCCGGGCACGCGATATCATTCCCCTGCTGCAAAAGAAAGGCAATGTTGATATCCTGGTAAGTGGTGAACAGGCAGATGTGGATCTTCCTTATCCAATCACCTATCGGTTCAAAGGTCTTTGTTTCGTTTTCGGTAAGAAAGGAGGCATTGATATTCCGGCCACCTGGAAAAAGGCCAATATTAAACGGCTTTTTAAAGAGATCAATCAATTGCCGGTTTCGAAGTATGACGTCGTGATCAGCGACTTCGAACCCGTATCTGCCTGGGCCTGCCGCAGGAAGAACAAAGCATGTGTGGGGCTCAGTCACCAGTCGGCCGTCCTCAGCAAGCTTGCCCCCCAGCCTAAAAAAAATGATGCGCTGGGACGCGCCATCCTCAAACATTATGCGCCGGCCGATGCAAATATTGGCTTTCATTTCAAACCCTATGACGAAAACATTTACACGCCGGTCATCCGCGGGGAAATAAGAGCCCTGTCTCCAACTGATGAAGGTCATTACACCGTTTATCTCCCTGCTTATAGCGATAAAAAGATAATAAAAGCTTTGTCGGACTTCGAAAGCATCCGGTGGCAGGTATTTTCGAAGCACAACAAGAAAGCATTTGAAGAAGGCAATATATCTGTTCGTCCAATCAGCAATGCGTCGTTCATACAAAGCATGGCCAGTTCAAAAGGTGTGCTATGCGGGGCTGGTTTTGAAACACCGGCAGAAGCACTTTTCCTGGGAAAGAAACTATTGGTGATACCCATGAAAGGCCAGTTCGAACAACAATGCAATGCCGCTGCACTCGCCGATATGGGTGTGCCCGTCATAAAGAATCTGAAAAAAAAGCATCGGGGCGTAATTAAAGACTGGCTTCAATCCGAACAAAAGGTAGCGGTCGACTATCCGGACCTTACCGAAGGTATCATTGACCGGGTACTGGAAAAAGCGATGGCACTTGGACGCCCGCTGCTCCCGGGCAGTACTATCGCCGATTATAAAAAACTACAGGAAGCCCTGCTTCGAAAAATTATTATACACCTCGTACGCTAACCATGCAGCGATCGGATTTTGGTGATCAGTTTTACTGGGGTGTTTCTACAGCAGCATACCAAATTGAAGGTGCCCATGCAACAGACGGCAAGGGGAGTTCAATATGGGATGAGTTTGTGCGAAAGAAGGGAAAAATCTACCAGGGCCAGCACGCAGATTTGTCCACCGATTATTATCATCGTTATCACCAGGATCTCCTGCTGATGAAAATGATGCATATTCCCAACTACCGGTTCTCGCTTTCCTGGAGCCGGTTATTTCCCAACGGCACCGGCACCGTCAACAAAAAAGGCGTTGATTTTTATAACCGCGTCATTGACCTCTGCCTTGAACTCGGCATTGAACCCTGGATAACCTGCTATCATTGGGACCTACCCGCAGCCCTGCAGGCAAAGGGAGGATGGACCAACCGATCCATTCTCGGGTGGTTTGAAGACTATGTAAGCTTTTGCATTCAAACCTTTGGTGACCGCGTGCGCCACTGGATGATCCTGAATGAGCCGTTGGTGTTTTGCGGAGCCGGCTATTTCCTGGGCCTGCATGCACCTGGCGAGAAAAAATTCAACTCCTTCCTCGCTGCCGCGCATCACGCAACACTCTGCCAGGCCAGCGCTGCGCGCGTGGCCAAATCTTTGAACAGCCAGTTGCAGGTAGGCACCACTTTCTCCTGCGCACACGTAGAACCACGCACCCACCGTAGCCGGGATCGTGAAGCAGCCGTTAAGATAGATGCGGTGTTGAACCGCCTGTTCATAGAACCCGTACTCGGGCTTGGGTATCCGGTCAAAGACCTTTCCTTTTTACGCAGGATGGAAGCTTACATGCATGCCGGAGACGAAGCGCAGATGGCATTCGAAATGGACTTTATCGGTATTCAACCTTACACCCGCGAGATCGCGCGCTATGATCTTTTCACTCCTTTCTTACAGGCAAATATTGTAAAAGCCACCAAACGCCAGGTGCCTTTGACAGCTATGCATTGGGAAGTATACCCGCCCGCCATCTACCACCTGCTTAAAAAATTCTCAAACTATCCTAATATGCCCCCCATCATGGTAACCGAAAACGGGGCGGCATTTGAAGATGTGCTGGAGGATGGCCAGGTAGGCGATAAACTACGCAGGCAATACCTGGAAAACCATATCGCAGAAGTGCTGAAAGCAAAAGCCGAAGGCGTGAACGTACAGGGGTATTTCGTTTGGTCTTTCACTGATAACTTCGAGTGGGCAGAGGGTTATCGTCCGAGATTTGGCATTGTACATGTAGACTTCACAACACAGAAACGAACCGTTAAGCAGTCGGGACAATGGTATGCCAGCTTTTTGCAGTCTTGCCGCTAATCACAGTCAGTCGCCGGTTCCGTAAATAATATCGTACCTTTTTGCGGTTCAATACTGCTGTCGTATGAAATGTCTATCGATCCCGCTGGTCTTCTTCTGTACATTCTGCACTGCGTTGGCAGAAGCACAGGAACGTACTGAAATTGGCACACTTGCCGCAGATTTTATCAACAACATACGGGCATCCGGCACCGAAAAAGCGTTTGTGCATACCAACCGGTGGTCATTCACCGCCGGCGACAGCATCTGGCTAAAAGCCTATTGCATTAATTCCGCCACTCACCAGTACATGGCCAGCAGTAAAACAATGTTTGTGGACCTCGTGAATGACCAGGACAGCGTCATTCAATATCTTTTGCTGGATATTCCCTCACAAAGAACCGACGCTGCACTGCCCATCCCTGGCAACCTGGCCGGTGGGCAATACTGGTTGCGTGCCTATACAAAGCGGATGTTAAGTGGTGACAGTAGTGGCATTTTTGTGCAACCGGTGTACGTTAGTAATCCGCAGATGACGGTCGCAGCCAACAATGCAAAACCCGCAGCGAGGCCAACCCTGCCTTCTGGATCAGCTTTGCGGGTGGTAGCAGAAGGAGGTTCACTGATCTCCGGCTTCGACAATATTATCGCAATAGCCACCACCGATGAAACAGGCAAACCGGCAAGTGTTACTGGAATCGTTAAAGACAGCCGCGATAGCGTTGTGGCGCGGTTTACCACGAATGCAAACGGGTTGGGCAAAGTATCTTTTGTTCCCTGGCGCAACCGTAAATACGCAGTATGGGTTGATAACGCTGGCCAAAAAATAAGCGCAGCCCTTCCTCCCATCGACCCCAGCGCTGCAGCGATCATTATCTCCAAACAAACACCTGCTTCGTTTCACCTGACAGTTGCGCTGGGTGATTCTCTCTACGAGAAAAAGCCAACCACGCGCTTATTGGTCCTGCAACGCGACCGTTTACTCTATGCCGCGAATGGCAAGGGCATGTATGAACTGGATATACCGACGGGCAAGTTCCCGGAAGGCAAAGCATCGGTGCTACTGCTAAATTCAGAGGGGAAATTGTTAAGCGAACGCGCCGTATACTGCAGCGCTCAGCCTTACCTGCAACTGCAAATGGATAAACCGTCTTACCGGCATAAGGAGAAAGTCGTTTTGAATATACTGGCCGCAGATACGCTTCAGCACGGTGAAGCCGTTCGCTTATCGATTGCTGTCGCTAACAAGAACAAA
>JAGWTK010000484.1 GCA_028876035.1 Bacteroidota bacterium | reverse complement strand
TATAATGTTGGTTGGGATTAATGACCCAGGAAAATTTCCAAGACTAACCGCAGTAGGTGTATTTAGCAGGCTATTCCCAAAATCAAGGCGTGTTAATTTGCCATCCTGGTAATTCGTTGCAATACCATACCAGTTGCCATTGTACTGGGCATAGTCCATAAACGTAGGCGATGCCAGGAATCCGCCCGGGTTTCCAAGGTTGGTAGCCAGCGGTGCTTTGTCGATATCTGCCACGCAAAAATTCCAGTAATGTGTGGTTGCCCCAACGGTAGTATTGGCGATGGTTACCGGCATATTTACACACACTGTATCTGGAATAGTAAACGATGGCAACAACGTAGTATTTATAACCCTTTCGCAAGAGTCAGCAAGTAGCGTACAATTTGCTCCCAACGACTGCGCAATTGCGGCACTTCCAACCAGCGTTCCATTCCAGGCCGGGTTCCCTTGTTTGTTAGTTAAATCATTGAAGACATAATAGGCTAATAATCCAGTCTGAGTCGCGGGTGCAGACAGCGTAGAACCTATGTTGGCCCGAATCTCGGCCTGTGTTCTAACAACATTCCATATCCTTACTTCATTTATGTAACCTACATAGTTACCGTGCAGGTTAGCCGGCGATAATAGTCCTATGTGAGTGTCCCAGGCGTTTTGCCATAAATTCCCGGTTGCCGGAACAGCACTCATTAAAAAACCATTCCGGTAAAATTTAAGGGTCTGCCCATCGTATACCATGGCGATGTGGTAGGTTTTGTTCAGCTGAATATCGCATATGGGCGGCGTCGCAAAGAATCCATCGCTGGTTGTAATGAGTCCGCCTGTGGGGCGAAGCAGGTAGTTTACGTCGGCCGGACTGGCATGTTTGGAAACGACGTCGCCGTCGGCCGGGATACCCCCGGAAAACAAAGAAGTGCGGTTGATAATAGCTTCAACGGTGAGTTGCGTACCAGGAATATCGAGTTTGCCAATGTTTACGTAAGAAGGCTCTGAGCGAAGCTGGAGCCAGCTGTTGCAGTCATATGCTGCATCTGAACGTTTACCAGCAAATGCACTCTTAACAGTTCTTTGCTGGCATAGCGCACCAGTAAAAAATAAGAGCAGGAAGGGGATAAGGTATTTGGTTTTCATTAAGCAGTTCTACAACGACAATATAGGGTGTTTTTTACACCCCGGTGTAGTTCTGTGGTGTTATTTTCTTTAATTCCTTTTTGATGCTGGCCGCTACTTGCAGATTTTCCACGAACTGGTGAATACTTTCCTTGTTAATGCTGCCATTCCCGCGGGTGAGCGCTTTTAATGCCTCATAGGGTGCGGGATAGTTTTCACGCCGCAGGATGGTTTGAATGGCCTCTGCCACTACCGCCCAGTTGTTCTCGAGGTCTTCATTCAATTTTTGCTCGTTCAGCACCAGCTTACCAATTCCTTTTTCCAATGATTTGAGGGCAATGATGATATGGGCGAATGGAACGCCAATATTGCGCAGTACTGTAGAGTCAGTAAGATCCCGCTGCAGGCGGGAAACCGGCAACTTGGAAGCCAGGTGCTCCAACAAAGCATTGGCAACGCCCAGGTTGCCTTCGGCATTTTCAAAGTCGATCGGATTCACCTTGTGCGGCATTGCCGAAGAACCCACTTCGTCCTTGTTCACTTTTTGTTTGAAATAATCCATCGACACATAACTCCAGATATCCCGGCTGAAATCGATCAGGATATTGTTGATGCGCTTCATTGCGTCGAAGTGGGCGGCTAGGTTATCGTAATGTTCAATCTGCGTGGTGAATTGCTGACGGGTAAGCCCCAGCGATTTTTCCACGAACTGGTTTGCCAGCGCTATCCAGTCTTTTTTCGGATAGGCTACATGATGCGCGTTGAAGTTGCCCGTAGCGCCTCCAAATTTGGCGGTGAAGGGGATATTGATAAACTGTTCGACCTGGTTTTGCAGGCGCTCTACAAACACCATGATTTCTTTGCCCAGCCGGGTCGGACTGGCCGGTTGTCCGTGCGTGCGTGCCAGCATCGGCGTATCCATCCATTGCTCCGCTAAAATGCTCAGTTCACGGTTGAGGTTAAGAATCGCCGGAAGGTATTCGCATTCCACCGCATGCTTCCATAGCAGCGGAATTGACGTATTGTTGATGTCCTGCGAAGTGAGTCCAAAATGCACCCATTCTTTTTCTGCACCCAGTCCCAATGCATCCAGCCTGCTTTTAATAAAGTACTCTACCGCTTTAACATCATGATTGGTCTTTGTCTCAGTATTCTTTATTTCCTGTGCGTCGTCCAATGAAAAGCCGGCCGCGAGATCCTGTAGTGCCTTCCGCGATCTGGCGGGCAGCGTAAAGAATTTCTTATCGGCCAGGAAAAGATAATATTCAATTTCTACCAGCACCCTGTATTTCATGAGCGCGAATTCGGAAAAATAATCGGCCAGGTGTTGCACCTGTTTACGATAGCGGCCATCTACGGGTGATAATGCGGTGAGTGTATTGAGTTCCATACAGAGAAATTAAGTGTACCGGGTACTGACTATATTTGTGCCCAAAATTAAACCAATTCCGGTGAATAGCAGTGATATAAAGTGGTGACCAGCATCAGTTCACCGCGCAGCAACCTTGCGTCGCACTACGTTCATCCATATCACGCTTATCACCGGTTACACCATCATGGGAAGGATAAAAGTTGGCGCTGTTAGCTATCTCAACACAAAACCGCTGGTATACGGCTTTAGCAAAGGGCAGATGCAGGATCAGATCGAAATGGTGGAAGACTATCCTTCCCGCATTGCCACAATGTTGCTTAACAACGAAATTGACCTGGGGCTTGTTCCGGTCGCCATAATACCAGCCCTGAGTGAATACCACATCGTTAGTGATTATTGCATTGGTGCAGTCGGGGAGGTCGCCTCCGTTTGCCTGTTTTCTGATGTGCCGCTGGAGGAAGTGGACGAAGTGTTGCTCGATTACCAGAGCCGAACTTCGGTTAACCTGGCGAGGATACTGCTGCGGGATTACTGGAAAGTGCGACCTCTTTTAACCAATGCCGCGGCTGATTTCAGGGAACACATTGGAGGGAAGACGGCCGGGTTGGTTATTGGTGATCGGGCATTTGAGCAAAGAAAAGTCTCGAAGTACAAATATGATTTGGGCGAAGCCTGGCTTCAATTCACAGGATTACCGTTTGTATTTGCTGCATGGATTAGCAATAAGCAGCTGGATGCTTCCTTTACCAGCGCTTTCAACCTGGCCATCGGCAAAGGTCTTGGAGCCATCGATGCTATT
>JAGWTK010000483.1 GCA_028876035.1 Bacteroidota bacterium | reverse complement strand
CAATAAAACAACGCAAATATCAAGATTCGAGGTTGTTTTAGAAGCTTGATACGCTCCTAAGGCAAGTCGCAGCTACAGCGATTGTCTTGGTACTTAGTACTCAGTACCCCTATAGAGCAAACTAGTACAGTAATCTAACCTTAATCGTCTCCTTCAACTCCTTCAGCAATTGCAGTGCCTGGGTGCTGAGCTTTTTATCTACATCGAGTACCACGTAGCCGACCTCATCGTTGGTTTTGAGGTATTGGGAGAGAATATTGATGCGGTGGTCGGACAGTGCGGTGTTGATGGCCGACAAAACCCCGGGTACGTTCTTATGAATGTGCAGGATCCGGTGGGTTCCTTCCAGGGGCGGCAGGCTGAGCGGCGGGATAGTATGCGAACCAGTGGTGCTGCCCTGCTCGAGGTATTGAAAGAGTTTATTGCTTACATCTTCCCCGATATTCGCCTGGGCTTCCTCGGTAGATCCACCGATATGCGGCGTGAGGATCACGTTGGCCAGGTTTTGTAAAGGACTCGTGAAGAGATCACCATTTTTTTCGGGCTCCCAGGGAAACACATCGATCGCTGCCCCGGAAATATGCTCATCCTTCATGGCTTTCGCGAGTACGTCCAGGTCCACTACTTCACCACGGGCATAATTGATAAGGATCGACCCTTTCTTGAAAAATTTGATGTTCGATTTGTTAATAAGGTTCTTCGTTTGCACTGTTTCGGGCACATGCAGGGTAACGATATCGCTCTGCTGTAATACCTCCTTCAAACTTTTTTTGGCTACTGCATTGCCCAGGGGGAGTTTGGTGATCGTATCATAAAACAGCACTTTCATGCCCAGTCCTTCTGCGAGTACACTTACCTGTGAGCCGATATTCCCATAGCCGATGATGCCAAGCGTTTTTCCGCGGAGTTCATAGCTGCCCTTGGCTTCTTTTTTCCAGATGCCCTGGTGGGCGGCGGTATTTTTGTCGGGGATGCGGCGAATGAGCATGATCGAAAGACCAATCACCAGTTCTGCCACACTACGTGTATTGCTATAAGGTGCGTTGAAAACTACTACGCCGTTCTGGCGGGCCGCTTTTAAATCAACCTGGTTTACCCCTATGCAGAAACAACCGATGGCCTGAAGTTTGGTGGCTGCCTCCAGTACCTTTTTGGTAATTTGTGTCTTCGAACGGATGCCCAGCAAATGCACGTCTTTTATTTCATTGATGAGCTCTTCTTCTGGTAATGCACCACTCAGTTTCCGGACGGACGAGTAGCCGGCATCCTTAAACAGTTTTACCGCTGAATCGCTGATATTTTCAAGGAACAATATGTTAATCTTCTCTTTGGGATAGCTGGTCGGTTTTTTTTCGGTTGCCATTGAAGGTGTGAATGGGTAAACCGCAAATATCCTTTATTCACAGCGAACAATAAAAAACGGCTGTTAGCATTATATTAAAGAGTAGCATTATATTTGTAAGCAATATTCATGACTAACCTGTGCGACAATGTCCGTTTTAAAAACCATTTTTCCGTTCGCCGGCATCCTGTGCATGATTACAGCCTGTAACCAGGGTGTGAAAAGTCAGTCGGCCCCCCACGATCCGGTCTACACCAGCGAGGCGCCGGTTCCTTTGCCAAAGGAAAAGCAAGCCCGGTACAACCAGGCCTGCGACCGCTTCTTCGACTCACTCCTCCTTCGTCATAATGCGTTCAATGGGGCTATCCTGGTAGCCAAAGATGGCAATATCGTATACGAGAAATATGCCGGTTTCGACAATCCCCGTTCACACAAAGATTCTATTGGTATCAATACCGCCTTTCACCTGGCTTCTGTCTCCAAGACATTTACCGCGATGGCGGTTTGCAAGTTGTGGGAAGAGGGCCGGCTCAGCATCGAAGATACCCTGGGTAAGTATTTTCAGGGCTTCCCCTACCCCGGCATTACGGTGAAGATGTTGCTCAGTCACCGCAGTGGTTTGCCGAATTATGTACATTATCTTGAATTGAAAGGCTGGGATAAACATAAGATGGTGAGCAATGCCGATGTGCTGGCATCCTTATACAACATGCATCCCAACCTGGAATTTGCATCGGGTAAGCATTTCAGTTATTGCAATACGAACTATGCGCTACTGGCCCTGATTATCGAAAAAGTGTCTGGTCAGCCATATCCTGATTTCTTACAACAAAATATTTTCACCCCTCTGGGCATGAAGGATACCTATGTTTTTACATTGAAGGACACCGCCCGGGCCCTCCCCTCTTTTCAGTTTAACAATCGTCCGTACCCCATGGAATTCCTGGATGCGGTGTATGGCGATAAGAATATTTACAGTACCGTGCGCGATATGCTCAAATGGGACCAGGCTTTGTATGCGGGTAAGCTGTTCAAACAACCCACCCTTGATTCTGCCTTCGCCGGTTATAGCTGGGAAAAACAGGGCAAACGCAATTACGGACTGGGCTGGCGCATGACCTTTCTCGACAACGGCAAGAAACTACTCTATCATAATGGCTGGTGGCATGGCAATAACACAGCTTTTATTCGTCTCACCGACGAGAAAGCCACCATCATCGTCCTCGGCAATAAATTCAACCGCCGTATTTACGCCAGTAAACACGCCGCCGATATCTTCGGCAACTATATGCAGGGCGGTAATAACGTCGATGAAATGGAAGGAACGGCGACGGGAGGTGGGGAACCGGAGGGGAAGAAGAAGTGATTTAAGATATAAGATATTTTGATTTGAGATATTCCTTGTGCCAAGTCCCTGCTTTCTTTTGGGAAAGGCTTCTATGCAATTGACTATGTAAGATATAAGATATTTTGATTTGAGATATCCCTTGTGCCAGGTCCGTGCTTTCTTTTGGGAAAGGCTTTTATGCAATTGACTATGTAAGATATAAGATATTTTGATGTAAGATATCCCTTGTGCCAAGTCCGAGCTTTCTTTGGGGAAAGGCTTTTATGCAATCGGCTATTTAAGGTATAAGATATTTTGATGTGAGATATCGCTTGTGGCAAGTCCCTGCTTTCTTTTGGGAAAGGCTTCGATACAATGGGCTATGTAAGATATAAGATATTTTGATGTAAGATATCTCTTGTGCCAAGTCCTTGCTTTCTTTTGGAATAGCCTCCATGCAATCTGTTATTTAGGATATAAGATGTTTTGATTTGAGATATTTCTTTTTCCGAGTTGCTGCTTTTTTGGCTGTCCTAAATAATTACATTTTGGATGATTCGTCTTTCGAACGTATTGGCGTTTTCGCTTAGAATATTTCTAAAGCCTGCCATTCTTTT
>JAGWTK010000482.1 GCA_028876035.1 Bacteroidota bacterium | reverse complement strand
TTCCTGGCAGTATCCTTTTTAATGCATGCTCAACGCACAATCACCGGGCGTATTGTCTCCGGCGAAGAGCAAAAGCCGGTTCCCGGCGCAACCGTTAAAGTGAAAGGTTCTTCAAAGGTTACTTCGACCGATGCGGACGGAAAGTTTTCAATTTCGGCAGGTGATAGAGACGTGCTGGAGATTACTAGTATCGGCTTTGCGGCACGGGAGGTAAAGGCAAATTCCAACCTGGCCAATCTTGTTCTGGCCACAGAATCTACCAACCTTAATGAAGTGGTGGTAACTGCATTGGGTGTAAAGAAAGAAACCAAACGCATCGGTTACTCGGTACAGGAAGTAAAAGGTTCAGATCTTGTGAAAGCGAGGGAGCCCAATCCCATCAATAGCCTGGTTGGTAAAGTGGCGGGTCTGGATGTAGCCATTTCAAGAGAAATGCTCGCTGCCCCGTCTGTTTCTCTCAGGGGAGGCAATATCAGTCTTTATGTGGTTGATGGAATGCCAATTACTTCGGATACCTGGAATATCAGCCCGGACGACATCGAAACCTACACTGTTCTCAAAGGTCTTGCGGCAACAGCCCTATACGGCAGCAGGGCGCAAAACGGTGCTATATTAATTACAACAAAAAAAGGCAAAAAAAATAACAAGGGGTATACCATTGAATTCAATTCCAGCATTCAGGTAGATAAGGGCTTTATAGCATTGCCAAAAACACAAGCCCTGTACGGCGGTGGTGACTATTCCCAGTATGCTTTTGGCGACGGAAAGGGAGGGGGCATCAACGATGGCGACTATGATGTTTGGGGGCCAAAGTTCGAAGGGCAATTAATTCCCCAGTACGATAGCCCGATAGACCCAGTTACAGGTATAAGAAAAGGAACGCCTTACATAGCGCGTGGAAAGGACAATCTGAAAAACTTTATACAGGCGGGTATCCTGAACACCAACAACCTGAGCTTTTCTGCCGCTTCTGATCGCGCCACCATAAGAATGTCGCTCAGCGAAAGCCATCAAAAAGGAATTATTCCCAACACCAAGCTCGATATTGCCAATTTCAATGTGAACACGTCATATGACCTGAGCAGTAAATTGAAAATCGAAGGTAATTTGAACTACAACCGGCAGGCAACGCCGAATATCCCCGACGTGCAGTATGGTCCGAACAGCGTTATTTATAATATGACGATATGGACCGGCGCCGACTGGAATGTGCTGGACCCCAATATCAGGAACTATTGGCAACCAGGTAAAGAGGGCATTCAGTCGAATTTCGCAGAGTATCAGCGTTATCACAACCCATGGTTCATGAGTTATGAGTGGCTTCGCGGACATTATAAAACAGATGTGTTTGGTAACATTGCACTGAATTATAAAGCCAATAATCATATTGATGCAACCTTGCGGGCGAACGTAAGTACCTATGATGTATTACGAAATGAAAAGATGCCCTATTCTGCGCACCCATATGGCCGTGAACAAAACCGCGGTGATTACAGGGAGGACAGACGCTCTCTTTTCGACAACAATATCGAAGGCCTTGTGAAATATCACGGACAAATCGCCAAGACGTTTACGGTAAATGCCCTTGCCGGAGGAAACGTGCGGAACTTCAAATATAATTCAAGTTACGTTACTACCGATTACCTGAATGTGCCAGGATTATACAGCTTCTCCAATTCACTGAATCCCATTAAAGCCTATAGTTATGATGCGGATATGATTGTCCTGAGTGGCTACTATTCGGCTGACATTGAATTCAAAAATTATTTGTCGGTTACTACAACGGGTCGATTAGATAAAAGCTCCAGTCTCCGTAAAAACAACAATTCTTATTTCTATCCGTCAGTGTCCGCTGCATCGGTAATTTCAGACTACGTTTCATTACCACGGTTTATGAGTTTCCTGAAACTGAGGGCCAGCTATGCAACTGCCAAGGCACCTGATATCGCTAATTACATCGGGCCTGCAGCTTATCCGATAGGTTATGGCGCTCCGTATGTGACAACATTTGGAGGCCCGGCTTACAGCCTTTCAGACCCTGCTTACTCTATTAGTACCGTTTACAATAGTCAAACAGGTGCGTCTGCGCCGGGAAATAAAATTGACCCGAACGTAAAATCTTCGGTAACTACAAGTACGGAATTGGGACTGGATATGCGCTTTCTCAAAAACAGGGTAGCATTTAGTGCAACTTATTATTCAAATATACTGGGACCACGAATTGTAAACGTGCCTTTGTCTGAAACAACCGGTTTAACGGGCTATAGCAGCAATGCGATCAAGACAAAACTTTCGGGAGTTGAATTGGCACTCTCAGGCACTCCTGTTCAAAATGCCAACGGTTTCCGCTGGGATGTAATGGCCAATTGGTCTACGTATAAAGAGGTGTTCAAAGATCTCCCTTCTAATTTCGAGAACTACCAGTTTCACCAGGGCGACCGTGTAGATAAATTGTTCGCCACCGTAACGGCAAAAACGCCGGACGGTCAGGTGATTAACAACAGCGCTGGCTATCCGGTATATCTTCCCAAGCAGCAGTATGTAGGAAACGGCGATGTGGATTGGAGCTGGGCAGTTAATAACAAAATTAGTTATAAGACTTTTAGCTTGTCTTTCCAGTTTGATGGAAAAGTGGGTGGAATCGTACAGGATTACGTGAAAAGGAAATCAATCGAAGGCGGAAGTAATATCGAAACCGTTCAAGGAAAGGTAGGCGAAGCCCGGGATTATGAATTTCATCATTACAATGATCCCGGATTTAAAGGAACATATATTGGCGAAGGAGTACAAATTTCCAATGGTGCCGCGATTCAATATGATCCCACGACAGGCGTGATTACCAATTCTAAGGACTTAGCATTTAAGCCAAATGCATCTCCCGCTAAATATATCCAGGACTACGTGAGCAGCTTCTTCAACAATTTTGAACATACTTCCGTTGCTAAAACGTACGCAAAACTCCGGGAAGTGGTGATTACATATTCGGTTCCTGTTAAACTGCTGGGTAAACAATCGTTTATAAGTAGAGTCGACGTATCGCTGGTTGGACGCAATCTCCTTTATTTCTTCCCTTCCAGGTTTCATGATATAGATGTTGACCAATACTCAGGTAGAAATATTTCCGGAGGAAACAGCCGCGAACCGAACCTGCAAACACCCACTACACGCAGCTATGGGTTTAATCTCAATTTCGTTTTCTAACGTGATCATGGCAAACGATTGATTTCTTAACATTCAAAGTATTCAAATGAAACGTAATCATCTTTATATCTTCTTGCTGGCGGCCATGG
>JAGWTK010000481.1 GCA_028876035.1 Bacteroidota bacterium | reverse complement strand
TAATAATATATTGCCAGATATCGCGCAGCTGTGGTTTGTCGTCGGCAATTAAGACTTTTATCATGATGGCGTTTCAGCGCTATGACGCTTCCTTACAGGCAGCAGTTGCTGATTGAACTGTTAATACGGGGTTATTGATCGAAACTGCATCAGCACAATTCAGGAATCATGGGGAACGAACTATAAAAATATATGTTTAACAAGAATGGGTCAAAACGGAGAACCAGTATCTCTTCTTATAACGTTCAATATTTACAACTAAGTGTTTTCCGACACAATTTAAATTTTTTAGTCCGCAAATACTACAACTGCGTACCTTGATTTTGGTCAAAATTGTTTTGGGCTTTTGTGTAAAGTTTACCCATTAACCCCAAAACCAGAATTGATATTTGTTTTCCAACCAAAGTTAAGCGTGATAAATGAATGGATTATTGCAATGCTGGCAGTTCAACCTGAAGAGGAGATATTACAGTAAAGGGAGCTGATCATATTTTTGGGTAATCGATTACAGTATCCCTGCAAAAGGGAATCCCCCATGGAAATGGGGGACAATTGAACCCTTAAACAACCAACATTAAGTTTACAATTAACAGTTAGACTGTTAGAGTGTCTTAAATGGTTGCAGGGGATATTAATTTAAACCTTAGTTAACAAGCGCAATGTCGAGTACCTGCTGCATCGTTTTTACAAAATGAAATTTCAGGCCCTTAATAAACGCAGCGCTTATCTCCTGGATGTCTTTCTCGTTCTGCCAGCACAAAATTATCTCGCGCAAGCCCGCTCTCTTGGCCGCCAGCACCTTTTCCTTGATGCCGCCTACGGGCAGAACCTGTCCGCGTAGGGTGATTTCCCCGGTCATCGCAAGGTAGGGCTTCACTTTCTGGCCTGTAAGCGCTGAAGCCACTGATACCATCATGGTGATGCCCGCGCTGGGACCGTCCTTTGGTACTGCGCCCTCCGGCACATGGATATGCAAATTGTTTTTGGTGAAAAGGCTGGGATCGATCCCGAGCTTTTTTGCATTCGACTGAAGGTAGGTAATGGCGGTGCTCGCACTCTCCTTCATCACGTTGCCCAAATTACCCGTTAGTTTGAGTTCGCCCTTTCCATCACTAAGGCTGGTTTCGATGAACAGGATATCACCTCCCACATACGTCCAGGCCAAACCAACGGCCACGCCCGGCATATTGGCGGTTTTATACACTTCATTACTGTATCTCGGCTTACCCAGTATTTTTTCAATATCAGCAATGGTAAGCGACGATTTTATTTTTTCTTTCAGGGCAAGTTCCTTTGCCTGGTTGCGCATAATGGACGCAAGTTGTCGATCGAGCTCGCGCACGCCACTTTCGCGGGTATAGTCTTCAATAATTTTTTCCATTACTTTGTCGCTTACTTTTTGATTTGTTCCTGCAAGGCCGTGCAATTCGCGCTGGCGTGGCAAGAGATGGCGCCTGGCGATTTCAACTTTTTCTTCTACGGCATAACCACTCAGGTCAATGATTTCAAGCCGGTCGCGCAAAGCCGGTTGTATATTGGCGATGTTGTTGGCCGTCGCAATGAAAAGCACCTTGCTTACATCATATTCGAGCTCGAGGTAATTATCGTAAAACGTGTGGTTTTGTTCAGGGTCCAGGAGTTCCAGCAGGGCAGAGGAAGGATCGCCGCGGTGGTCATTGCCAACCTTGTCAATTTCATCCAGTATCATCACCGGGTTACCCGATTTTACCTTTTTGAGCGATTGGAGAATCCTTCCCGGCATCGCGCCGATATAGGTTTTACGGTGGCCGCGGATTTCACTTTCATCGTGCAAACCTCCCAGGCTAACGCGCACATATTTCCGCCCAATGGCATTGGCGATGCTCCGGCCCAGCGAGGTTTTGCCAATCCCCGGAGGACCCACAAAACAAAGGATGGGCGACTTCATATCGCCTTTGAGTTTTAATACGGCAAGGTATTCAAGAATGCGCTCCTTTATTTTTTCCATACCGTAATGATCATGGTCCAGTACTTTGCGCGCTTTCTTCAAATCGTACATGTCCAGCGTGTACTCCTGCCAGGGTAGTTCCAGCAACAAGTCAACATGATTGTATACCACCGAATAGTCCGGCGTGCTGGGATGCATCCGTTCCAGCTTTTCAATATTTTTCTGAAAAAGCTCTTTCGCCGCCTGCGGCCATTTTTTTGCTTCGGCTTTTTTCTGCATCTCGCGCAATTCGCGATCGTTGCTGTCGCCACCCAGTTCATCTTTGATACTCTTCATCTGCTGTTGCAGAAAGTATTCCCGCTGCTGTTTGTCGAGCTCGGTACGTGTTTTCGTGGTTACCTTGTTCTTCAGCTCAGCAAACTGCAGTTCACGCTGCAATAACTGCATGAGGTAATCGGCCCGGCTCCGGATATTGTTGGTTTCAAGAATCTGCTGCTTCTCCGATAAACCGGTATTGAGATTGCTGCTTACAAAGTGGATCAGGAATGCAGGATTCTCGATATTCTTTAGGATGATCGATGCTTCTGCGGGCATATTGGGTGACAGCTGTATGATTTGTGTCGCCAATTCTTTCACGGTAGAAACATATGCTTCGAAGTCCTGGTCCCGGGGCGCTTCTTCTTCCGTAAGCAACTCAACCGATGCACGGAAATAAGGGTCTTCCATTGTAATAGCTACGGTCTTGAACCGCTTCTTCCCCTGGATGATAACCGTGGTGCCCCCATCGGGCATTTTAATCAGCTTTACTATTTTAGCCACCGTGCCAATATCTTCAAGATCAGTCACGGCCGGATCTTCAACACTGCTGTCTTTTTGCGCGATAACACCAATGAGTTTATCAGATTTGTAGGCTTCGTTTACTGCTTTAATGCTTTTATCGCGGCCAACTGTTATGGGCAATACCACGCCTGGAAACAAGACCGTGTTCCGAAGGGGTAAAACCGGCAATTCCGGGGGGATGGCCGCATCCTGGCTATCGTCGCTTTCATTTTCGTTCAAAGGAATGATGGGCATAAAGTCCATCTCATCTTCCGGACTCAGGTATATATTGGTGGATTTCATTCAGTTTTAATTCGATGACAAAATAACCGGCACTGGCTGTTTTATGCCGGATGGCTGCAGGTTCAATATTGGTGCCAGACGGTTTTGAACTGCCTGCTTATCAGTTTATCGCTTGTTGCCGCAAAGATGACAGGGTCAACGCACAATCAACAAAGAACCGCTCAGCAAAGGAAAATTATTTTTCCGGTCAATAACATAGTAATAAGTACCTACCGGCACCGGCTTACCGTTATAGCGACCGTCCCAGGGGCGGCTATAA
>JAGWTK010000480.1 GCA_028876035.1 Bacteroidota bacterium | reverse complement strand
ATTGAGCCAATGGCACAGCCAAAGCCTTGTTTGAAGGAAGTATTGAGTTTTACGCCTGGCATGTCTTTCACCTTCGTCATCCAATAATTTTTAAGGTAGAGCAGTCGCTCTTCTTTTCTTTTGCTGCCGATCATCTCGTGAAATTCGATCGCTTTGCCAATGGCCTGTTCGATAAAGAAAGGTCGGGTGCCGAGGTTTTCAAATTTGCGGATATCCGGACTCTTTGGATCGCCGGCAGCGAACAAGGGATAGATGTTTTTGATCTTGTCTTTTTTTACGTAGAGCATACCACTGCCGATGCAGGCGCTGAGCCATTTATGCAAGCTGGTACCGAAATAATCGGCCCCTAGTTCGGGCAAGGTAAAATCAAAATGTGCAAAGCTGTGCGCGCCATCTACCAATACGTCGATTCCCCGCGCATGGGCCGCGTCGGCAATTTTGCGTACCGGTAAGATCTGCCCGTTCCAGTTAATTATATGCGTCACTTGTACCAGTTTGGTCTTCGCGGTGAAAGCTTTGCTGTATTGTGATGCCATGTATTCGTTGTCTTCACTGGGCAGTTCCAGGTTTACCCATACGAGTTTCACGCCATCGCGCATTTCTCTTTGCTTCCAGGCATTGATGGTATTGGGATAGTCTTGCTTCGACAACACCACTTCGTCACCTGCTTTCAGGTCTAATCCAAAGATGACAGTCTCCAAGGCTTCGGATGCGTTTCGCTGGATAGCGATTTCATCTGCGGAGCAACCCGCCAGCTTTGCCATGTTTTTGCGCAGTGGTTCACGACCCTGATCCAAAATCTGCCACATATAATAGCTGGGCGCTTCATTGCACATATCGTGGTAGCGCTTCATGGCGTCCTGTACTGTTTTGGGCGAAGGTGCTACGCCACCATTGTTCAGGTTGATGATGGAGGGAGAAACTGTATACGACTGCTGGATAAAATACCAGAACTCTTCATCACTGGCCAGTTTATCCGGTGCAATATCCTTTGCGGCGTCCAGTGCTTTGTGCAGGTTACGACTCCAGGCGGGCTGTGTAATGGAAGCCAATAAGGTAGCTGCTGAAAATTGGCCGGCTTTGCTGATAAAGGAACGACGGTTGAAGGCGCTCATGTTGTGGGAGTTTGGGGTAGAGGGAAGGTACTGAAAAGTTTTAAGTACTAAGTTTTAAGTGGTAAGTCCTGTTGCTTCGCCGTATAAGCACTCAATGGCTAACCATATAGATTAATAGACACATAGGTCCTTTGTTCCAGTTAATTATTGAGACTGCCAGGCAAAAAAAGCATAGGGCCATTTAGGGTTGCGGCCTTGCCGCAAAACTGTATAATTGATCCTGATTTACGACAGGAACGCAGGAATGTCGACAATTGATGCTTCTATATCTCACATCAGAATATCTTACATCTTATATGTTTAAGCGAAGTGCACAACCGGTGAAGCTAAACCACCATCCGCCGTGATCACATCCGCCATCAGCTATGCTCGGGTCACCCTGCATCCAGAAACCTAAAAATCAAGAAAGCAAAAAATGTAAATCAGCGATGCCCACATTGTCCATCATCGATGCTACGGTCCCCTAAATCCAGAAATCAAAAAATCAAGAAATCAAAAAATTTGTCGGGGCCATCCCGCTGTGAGATTCCTGCTTTCGCAGGAAGGACGCGTCTCAATGACGATCTCATATCTTACATCAAAATATCGTATCTCTTAAATGGCTATCAGTTTTCCTCCTTGAAATAAATCTTATAATACTTCCTCCCATCCGGCTCCACGCCCTGCTCTATCAAATCGCGGTTGCCGTGGATATAGATATGAAAGTTCTTGTCGAGTTTCAGCACACTTTTAAAAACACGCGCTTGTTTTTTTACCGCCTGCGGTGAGATGGCAAAACCTTCGTCAAATGATGTATCGGTTTCTTCGGCGAGCTGGCGCGCATAGGTCTTGAAGAGTTCGGCGCCCCGGGGATTGTCGATCACCTGGTTGCCAAAATCATCGAGGTTGAACTGTTCGTTTTCTTTGAAGTAGCGGATGGAGCGGTTGAGCAAATCGATTTTGTCGGGTGCAGAGATGCTGAAATTCTCGTCCATCTCTTTGGTCACGAACTGGCGTGCCGCGGTGAGCAGGGTTTGGGTTTGATTAAAGCTGTCGTTCCTTATTTTTAATTGCAGGAATTGATCCGTCCAGTAAAACGCTTCTGCTTTATTGGTTTGATCTACTACCATCACTTTGTATCCCAGGTCTGCCTCGGTTTTAAAAATCAAGCATCCTTTATCGAGTTTGCGGATATTGATGGCCGTTGGTTCGTAGTCCAGGCGGAACGCCTCGTTTTCCCGGGCCAGTTTTAAAAAAGGTTCTTTCGATTCTGATTTAAAAATGCCGATGGCGTCGAGTTCTTCCCCTTCCAGTTGCAGGTCCTTCAACAGCGCAACATAGCATTCACCCGACTTGATTTTTGCATGTGTACCACTGGCGTATAAATGCCGCGCAATTTGTTCGCTGCTGGTATGAAATGTTGTTTCATCCGCGAAAATCGCCGAACAAAAATGAAAGATTTCATTAAGGTTGCGATCGCCGCTGGTATGGTGCAGCCGGTAAACTTCCTGCAATTTTTCAAATGGCTGCAGAAAGTATTGCAGCAACAGGTGATGCAATTCCGGATCCAGACTGCCCAGTGGTTCTCTTGAAAGTTGAAGGGGCTCACCCAGGGACTGGTTGCCGGTTTGGTGGACAGACAATTGTTGAATGATCGCATCAGTATGGTAAAACATAAATCGCCGGTTATGAAGGGGCGGCAAAGAAAATGATTCGCCGCAAGCAGGGCAATTTAAATTGGACACAGCCCTTCCACATGCTTTCGAAATCCGAAAAAAGTTTTTGTGTTTACGAGAAGGCGGATTATATATAGTGTGTTTATAATCAATAAATAAAGTCGATTTTCCGGCGGCTAGGGGCGCGCGGTACGGGCCATCCTGGTTGAATTTCTACTTTTTTGTATAAATGCTGTTTTACCTGTTTGTATCTTTGCAGTTATGAATACAGACACCTTCCACCCGGCGGAAAAGGAATTGAGTGAAGACCTGAGTACCATTGAGCAAACCGTGCTCAGCGAATACAAATATGGGTTTGTCACCAATATCGAAGCCGATGAGGCACCGAAGGGTCTGAATGAGGACACGATCCGATTTATTTCTGCCAAAAAGAACGAGCCCTCCTGGATGCTGGAATGGCGGTTGAAAGCCTTTCAAACCTGGCTGCGCATGGAAAAAGAGGAACCCCGCTGGGCCCATCTGTCTATTCCGGCGATCGA
>JAGWTK010000479.1 GCA_028876035.1 Bacteroidota bacterium | reverse complement strand
CTTTCGGATATTTCACACTATAGCTGATGCGCATTTTCTTTGTCTCCCCCGCAGCGAGCTGCAGGTTCCAGCTAAGTACGCCCAGGTCTTTATTATTTGCAGCTTCGCTTGATTCAAGTAATTCGACTTCAATTTCTTTATTGGTGGATATCGGATATTGATCTTTGAGAAGGATTTGAGCAGCTTCGTTTTTGTTGTTTTTAACGGTGATCTCGTAAGTGAACACCTGTTTTTTATTCGAGCCGAGGAATTTGGTGCTACTAAAGTCTTTGAGTTTCTCCCGTTTCACAACAATGCGTTTGTCTTTGCCAATAGCGAGGTTCATGGTATCCTGGGTAGAACCAGGATTCAGAAACGTCTTTCCAGTGTACACGCCTTCAAAAATGATATTCGCCTCTCCCGGCAGAAGATTGAGCTTTTCCCATTCGCTCAGTTCAGACAAAAGATACGTTTCATTGTCCAGCTTCGGCACACTGTAAAATTTGAACAGCACCGGTGCCTGCGTCTCTTTGAATGCGATATTTTGTTCCCTGCCGTTAGAAGGAATATCGTAAGGCAGGTCAATGTCGTACGTGATGCTTAGCTCGCCTTCTTTGGTAGTGATATAATCTTCGAGGTTTTCTTTCAAAGTGACCAATACTACTCCTCCTGCAGCCCTGAGGCCATAAGCCTGAGAAGCCGCTTCTTGCTTTAGTACTTCCACTTTTTTGATCCGTTGTGGATCGATCTGTTTGAATTTCGCTTCGTCAGTAGGAACTCCGTTTACAAGGTAGAGCGGTACGCCAGGATTGATCGAATTGACGCCTCTGATTTTGATATTCTGTGCATCATCCTCTTTGTCACGCGCTGCGTACCCCACTACCACTACGTCCTGCAACGCGGCGGATTTGGGCTGGAGGTTCGACTGAATTGAATTCAACAGTAAGCTATTTTCGAGTCGGCTTACCGGATTGCTGTAATCCAGGAACCAGGTATTCAGTATCGGAGCTGTATTCGTTTGATTGGGCATTGAAGTGGCCAGCGTTAGCCTAACCTGCTTCCATTCAATACCGGTTGTTTGGCTGATCTTTGCCTTGTAGGAAAGAGAGATGGGCTGCGAAGTTTTTTCCACTCTAATATCATAGGCGGGCACCCAGCGAGCATTGCCGGTGAAATACGAAATGCTGATTTTAGCAGTGATGCCGGTAGCACTGTATAATTGTAGATCCAGTTTACCGGTAGTATGAACGCCTTTCAATAATTCTTCATTCAACTGCGCTTGTATTCGCTTTCGGCGCTCCTCCAGTTTCTGTTGTTTATCTTCCAGCTGGCTGATATCATTTTGAACTTCCAGGTTTTTACTGCGATAGTAATCCACCATTTTCGTCAGTTCCGCCACGCTTAACCCGGTTTGCGCACCCCTGATTTCCCGGTTTGATTTTAATAGTTCCAGCAAATCATTGTCTGCTTTAATCAGTACATCTATCCGGTCGTTTTCGCGTTTTAGTTGTTCCAATGAATCTTCCAACTGGCGCACGATAGCTGTCCTGGTAGCAGGTTTGACATAGTTGCCCGAATAGGCAACAGAAAGAATGGTAATTTTTTGTTCGCATCCAATTTGAATACTGTTGATGTCAACCCCATTGCTGAGGCCTTCTACCAGGAAGGAGTTTTGGCCTTCGTGCAGGGTAACACTGAGGTTGTGTGTGAGTGTGGCGCCGCTGCGGTAGATGGTGGCAGTCCGCAATGCAGCCTGCACGGTGACGGGGTCTTCGCCGGCGGCGTGTGCGACTGTGCAGCAAAGTGCAATACCGAGTATCAGGAGGCATGTACGCATAGCATTCTTTTCCTCCCGGATGCAGTTTCGCAGCATATTACATAAGAGACATAAAAAAAAGTCTGCTGTTGAGGCAGACTTTATAAGTTAAAAGTCAAAATTAAAAAGTCAAAACTGCTGATCCGGAATATGGTAACATTGGCGCATCATTACAACGTACCTGCAATGAGCCTGCTAAAAAAGCAGCCTGCGCCACAGGGGTATCTTTGTACTTTATACTTTGTACTTGGTACCATGGCAGTCCGCAAACCAGCCTGCTCCACAGGGCTATCTAAGTACTATGTACCAGATACCAGATACTAATATTATTTATACAACAACTCATAATACTCACTCGCCATGCGGTTGCTCTCGAACTGGATGCGTACGTCGCGCATACCATTTTTTGTCACCTGGCGCCAGGTATCGAAGTTGTCGTAATACAAAGGCAGGATATCGTTTTCCAGTATCTCGTATACTTTGTTCAAATCGTATTCATCCTGCTCCTGTACGTGCATATTGGCGTAGTCGGCTTTTGGCACTACGAATCCATTGTTGCCGTGGTTCACAAATTCCGGGATCCAGCCATCATCGGTAGAGAAGTTTACGGCGCCGTTCATTGCGGCGGTCATACCGCTGGTGCCGGACGCTTCGCGGGGAACGCGTGGATTGTTAAGCCAGCAGTCGGCGGCTTGTTTGAGGCGTTTTGATAAGCCCAGTTCATAACCAATCAGCACCGCTACATTTTTATACCCTTTGCTGAGGTGAACGAGGTGATTGAAATCGTTGATAGCGGGATAGTCCATCGGGTAGGGCTTGCCGCCCCAGATGATTTGTACCGGGTAACGCGTGTTGCTGGTTAGGCGGTTGAAGCGTTCGATATCGCGGGTGATTAACTCGGCTCTTTTATAGCCGGCGAAGCGCCTGGCCCAAACGATGGTAAACACATTTGGATCGAAGAGCTTGCCGGTTTGATCGGCTACGATTTCAAAAGCGCGTTTTTTCAGGAATTTTTTGCGATCGTCGAACCAATAGTCATCGCCCTTTTCCATTTTTTCGTACAGCTGCTTATCGGCCCAATAGCGGTAGTTCTGTGCGTTCGTGATGGAAATAATCGGACAAATGCCCTCATAGCGACTCCACATCGCGCGGGATACGTGTCCGTGCAACTGGGAGACCCCGTTGGCCAGTTTTGCGAAGCGAAGTGCCACCAGGGAGTGATTGAACTGGTCGTCGGTGATGCCGGTGAGTTTGCGTGTTTCTTCCAGGCTCAGCCCGCAGAAATAACTCATCTTCTGGCACAGGTAGATATCGTGCTTCTCGTTGCCTGCTTCTTCGGGCGTGTGGGTGGTGAACACCAGGCGTTTCTTTACTTCCGCCAGGTTCTTATTGTATTTCTGGTAGAGGTAGAAGCCTGCGCTGATGGCGTGGGCTTCGTTCAGGTGGTACAAATCGGGGTTGAATCCGATCTCATCCATCAGCTTGGCTCCCCCAACACCCAGCAAAATGAACTGG
>JAGWTK010000478.1 GCA_028876035.1 Bacteroidota bacterium | reverse complement strand
CTTTTGCTCTCGCCGGAATGCCTTAAATTACCTGATAATCACACCACAACTAACCATAACATGGAAATTCTGGAGATAAAAGTGCTCAGGGGGCCGAATTATTGGAGCGTTCGAAGACCAAAACTGATCCAGATGAAGCTGGATCTGGGCGAGCTGGAAAACCGTCCGACCAATACCATCCCCGGGTTCAGGGCCCGGTTGGAAACACTCTTTCCTTCTTTATATGAACACCGCTGCAGTGAAGGACATGCCGGCGGATTTTTTAAGCGGGTAGATGAGGGCACCTGGATGGGGCATGTCATCGAGCACATCGCACTGGAACTACAAACCCTCAGCGGTATGGATACCGGCTTTGGCCGCACGCGGGGCACCGGGGAAAAGGGGATTTATTATGTTGTATTCAGTTATATGGAAGAAGATGCCGGTGTATACGCTGCCCGCGCAGCCGTGCGGATTGCAGCAGCATTGGTAGCAGAAGCGAGCCATTCACTGGACGAAGACATCCAAAAATTACGGGAGATACGGGAAGATACACGGCTGGGACCATCAACCGGATGCATCGTGGCCGAAGCAGAAAAAAGAGGCATTCCTTTTATCCGCCTGAACCGGCACAGCCTGGTACAGCTGGGTTATGGAATCCACCAGAAACGGATCCGTGCAACCATCGCCAGTACTACCGGGAATATTGCGGTGGACATTGCCTGCGATAAAGAAGAAACAAAAAATTTACTGGAAGCAGCTGAGATACCGGTGCCACGTGGTACGGTTATCCGCAGTGAAGAAGGATTGAAAGAGGCAGTTCAGAAGTATGGCTACCCACTGGTCATAAAACCCATCGATGGTAATCATGGTAAAGGCAATACCACCAATATCACCAGCTGGCAACAGGCGGTCACTGCATTACAGGCGGCCCAGCAATATGGTAGAAGCGTTATTGTAGAAAAATTTATTACCGGGTTCGATTTCCGCATCCTCGTTATCAACTACAAATTTATCTGCGCTGCGCTCCGCACGCCCGCCAGCGTTAAAGGCGACGGGGTTCATAGCATTCAATGGCTGATTGACGAGACCAACAAAGATCCAAGGCGCGGGTACGGACACGAAAAAGTGCTGACCCAAATCACGATAGACCAGTTCACGCAAAAAATGCTGGACGAAAAAAATTATACACTTGATACCATTCCGGAAAAAGATGAACTCGTATTGCTGAAACCTACCGCCAACCTGTCCACCGGCGGCACTTCCACCGATGTAACCGATGAAGTGCACCCGGCGAATATCTTTATGTGCGAACGCATCGCGCGCATCATCGGGCTGGATATCTGCGGCATCGACATCATGGCCTCCGACTTACGCACACCTGTAACCGAAAACGGGGGTGCCATACTGGAAGTGAATGCCGCCCCTGGTTTCCGTATGCACATAGAACCATCAGAAGGACTACCGCGCAATGTGGCAGAACCAGTAGTAGACATGCTGTTTCCCAAGGGCAGTGCCGGAAGAATACCGATCATCGCCGTGACCGGCACCAATGGAAAAACCACCACCACCAGGTTGCTGGCACATATTGCCAAAGGAGCTGGCAAGAAAGTGGGTTACACGACCAGCGATGGTGTTTACATCCAGAACCAGCTGATGATGAAGGGTGATTGTACCGGACCGGTTTCGTCGAATTTTGTGCTGAAAGATCCCACGGTAGATTTCGCGGTGCTTGAAGTGGCGCGGGGAGGCATTTTAAAATCCGGACTTGCTTTCCGCCATTGTGAGATTGCCATCGTCACCAATGTTGCCGCCGATCATATCGGTCTGGGCGGCATCAATTCAGTCGAACAAATGGCGCGTGTGAAAGCGGTCGTTCCGGAAACCGTATTCCCGCATGGTTATGCCGTGCTGAATGCCGATGATGACCTGGTCTATGCGATGCGGGATGGGCTCGACTGTAATATCGCCCTGTTCAGCATGAATGAAAACAACCCGCGTATCAGGGAACATTGTGCCGCGGGCGGACTATCGGCTGTATTCGAGAATGGTTACGTGAGCATCCTGAAAGGCAACTGGAAGATCCGTGTAATGAGTGTGAAAGACATTCCGCTTACCTACGAAGGAAAAGCAGTGCACAATATCAATAATTGCTTGCCGGCCGTCATCGCTTCCTATCTTTTTCGCGATATCAGCATTGAAGACATCCGCTCAGCACTACACTCCTTTGTGCCATCTGCTGCACAAACACCGGGTCGGCTCAACTTCTTCCATTTCAAAAATTTTACCATCCTGGCCGACTTCGCGCACAACCCGCACGGACTGCAGCTCCTCTGCGATTTTGTCGGCAAACTCGATTATCGTACACGCATCGGCGTTATATCGGGCACGGGTGACCGCCGCGATGAAGACATCCGCGAACTCGGCGCGATCTCTGCCCGCCATTTCGATGAAATTATTATCCGCTGCGATAAAAACCTGCGTGGCCGCACCGCCGAAGCAATCATCGCCTTACTGGAAGAAGGCATCCGCTTCGTAAACCCTTCCTTACCCACCAGCGTCATCGCCGACGAAAATGCCGCCCTGGAACACATCTATGCCAATGCCAAACCAGGCGCTTTGTATACGATCATGTGCGATGTGGTGAGTGGAGCGTTGGATAAGCTGAGGGAACTGAAGGAACGTGAAGAGAAGGCTTCTGGCCACTAGCAACTAGCTACGGGCAGATAGTAGAAATTATTGAGAACAGGCTTCCAAAGATTAATTTCCGTAATATCTCCGTGTTAATACAGTTGATTACTGTCTTTATCATCATGCTGCTTCTCTGATTTAGATTGACCTTTATACCAGGCAATATTTTCAGAAGATGCGTAATTTTAAGGAGTTGAAAATTTGGCAGTTGGGTATGGATATAGCAGTTGAATGTTATAAACTTTGTGCTGACTTCCCACAAAGTGAGAAATATGGCTTGACATCTCAAATGACGCGAGCTGCAGTATCTATTCCATCAAACATAGCTGAAGGTTGCAGTAGATCCAGTCAGAAAGAATACCTGCGCTTCATCGATATTTCCCTCGGTTCCTGCTACGAATTGGAAACACAAGCCATGTTGGCTAAGTCTCTTGGATTTGGAAACCCCGGACTTTTAGACCAGGTGGTAGTTCATCTTGAAAGCATTCAAAAAATGCTGTTTTCATTTCGCGCCCGATTGAATTCTAGTCAATAGGCAGCCATTGGTGGCGATTCATTGGGATAAACAAAATCTGCTAGTAGCTAGTAGCCAGCAGCTAGTGTAATGATTATTTAGTTAATATACTAATATAATATTATCTTTAGG
>JAGWTK010000477.1 GCA_028876035.1 Bacteroidota bacterium | reverse complement strand
CGATACGCAGCGCCAGTCCCTCTACAATCGCGGTTTTACCTACGCCAGGCTCACCAATGAGGATGGGATTGTTCTTTTTGCGGCGGGAAAGTATTTGCGACACACGCTCTATTTCGTCTTCACGGCCTACAATTGGGTCCAATGAACCGTTTTCTGCGAGCCTTGTGATATCCCGTCCAAAATTGTCCAGGACAGGTGTCTTGCTTTTGGCAGCACCCGATGATTTGGCTTTTTGCTGTGCGTATTTCTTTTCTTCATCGAACTCGTCATCTCCTTCTTCGGAATATTCGCTGCGTGGCTCATTGCCTTTTGCAACCCCGAGTTCGTTGCGGAACAAATCGTAATCCACGTCGAACTGGTTAAGAATCTGGGTGGCGATGTTTTCTTTGTTTTTGAGAATAGAGAGCATCAGGTGCTCTGTTTCTACCGTTGTGCTTTTGAGCGCTTTTGCTTCCAGCACGGTCACGCGGATGACTTTTTCTGCCTGTTTGGTGAGTGGCAGACTATTGATATTTGCGATGTTTTTCCCCGTTTTGTCTTTAACCGCCAGTTCAATTTCTTTGCGTAACTCGTACAAGTCTACATTGAAACTTTTCAATATGCGAATGGCGGTATTATCCCCTTCACGGATCAAACCCAGCAGCAGGTGTTCGGTTCCTATAAAGTCATTGCCCAAACGCAACGCTTCTTCCCTGCTGTACGAGATGATTTCCTTAACCTGCGCTGAAAAATTGTTATCCATGTTTTCCAGGATTTATGGGTGATACAATAATAACGAATATTTTTGATTCCTGTTGCGGCCAGTGGAGGCCCGACTGTTCAATTTGTTAACTGTAACGCGGATTCACCGGCTGGTCAACTTCAGGAACTATGCACGTCAAAACAGATACCAAAGAAAAATTCCATGTCATTACCATCGAAGAAAAGCATCTGTCTGCTAATATGACAGCGGCGATGGAAGACTTGCTCGGGCCGATTCTTCAAAACAGTGTCAAAAATGTAGTACTCAACTGTACAGACATCGAAACGATGGACGATGCTGCCGCAGCGGCCATTGTAAAATTACAACAGGCCTATTACGAACAAAACGCGTCTTTTGTTGTATGTTGCGTACAACCGGGTGCAGAAAAATTGTTGCGGAAGAATGGCTATTTTGATCAGCTCAATCCCGTGCCTACTGAAAGTGAAGCCTGGGATATTATCCAGATGGAAGAGATAGAACGCGATCTTTTCCGCGACGATGTGCTGTAATGTTCCGTCACCACGCAGCGAGCGTCCCTAAAAACTGTCTACCCTGAAATATAAACAGGTGCCCGCCGTTATTCAATGCGGCTGTTCACGCTGAATACCGCAAGAATATATATGCTGGCTGTTACGATACTTGGAAATAACTCTGCCCTTCCGGCCTTTGATCGACACCCCACTTCACAGGTCATTACGCTGGATGACCAGTTGTTCCTGGTCGATTGCGGGGAAGGCACGCAAATGCAGATGGCGAAATACCGCATCCGCCGAAGCCGCATCCATCATATTTTTATTTCTCATCTTCATGGCGACCACTATTTTGGCCTGATAGGGCTGATTACGAGCATGGGCCTGCTGGGCCGCGAGCAGCCCTTGCACCTGTACGCACCCGCTCCGCTGGAGGCCCTCATTAAGATGCAACTTGAAGTAGCCGACACCACACTCGCTTTCCCCCTCCATTTTCATGCACTGGAAGAGGGTATCCTTGTGGAGCAGGAAAAATTCCGCGTAAGAGCGTTCGCCGTAAGTCACCGCATCCCCTGCTGGGGCTTTCGCTTTGAACAGGTAAAGCCACCCCGGCGCGTATTGGCAGCGGAAGCAGCAGCGCAGGGAGTGCCCTCCTATTTTTTTGACCGCCTGAAATGGGGAGAGGATTACCACAATGCACGCGGCGTGCTGGTAAAGAATGACACAGTTACGATTGCTGCACCTGCACCGCTCAGCTATGCTTACAGTGCAGATACGAAATACGACGAACGCGTTATTGAACATGTGCGCGATGTGCAATTACTGTATCATGAAACAACCTATCTGAAAGATCTTGCCGACAGGGCCCTGAAGCGTTACCACTGTACGACCGAACAAGCGGCGACCATTGCTGCAAAAGCTGGCGCAGGCAGATTGTTGATAGGGCATTTCAGCAGTAAATACGAGGTGCTGAAAGAATTTGAAGCAGAAGCGAGGGAGGTGTTTCCGAATACGGATCTGGCGCTGGAGGGGGTGACGTATAGAGTAGTTAGTACCTAGTACTTAGTACCAAGACCTTTCGTTGCAGTTTCGCTGATTATACACAAATTTAAGCTTCGTGTAAACTAGAAATAAAGCAGTATTGATGCTTTGAGGGAGAGAAGTCGAAATATCGCAAATCCGGAACGAACGGGAAGCTTACATTGCAACCATCGCCTTGCGTAGGGCTGTGTTAGCATTTGGTATCAGGTGCCAAGCTCCAAGACCTTCCTGTTCAGGCAGCGTTACTATTGGAAAACCCCGATAGGGTTGTTTGATGCAAAACCTTGAACTAGTGCCAGCGGACACAACGCCCGGAGCTCACGAGCCGATGGAACAGGAAGCTGGCATTCAACCAGCAACTTGCACAGGGTTATCTCAATACTTGGTACCAGGTACTTAGTACCCTTCCTCAGCACATCAACTTCACTTTCTCATGCAATCCCGCGCTCAGCGGCGTAACCGGCAAACGAAAATAGTTTCCGATCAGTCCCATTTCAAACATAAAGGCTTTTACACCCGCAGGATTATTTTCGGCGAACATCAGGTCGTAGGCGTCGACCAGTTTATCATTGAGTGCTTTGGCGTTTTTGAAATCGGATTTCAACGCAAGGCGCACCATTTCGGAAAAGGTTTTGGGGAAGGCATTCGCAGCAACACTGATAACGCCCTGCATTCCGCAGGCGATTTGCGGAAGCGCAAGCGCATCATCTCCACTTACTACCAGGAAATCTTCGGGTTTATCGCGCAATACTTTTATGCACTGCGCCATATCGCCACCAGCTTCTTTGATACCGGCGATATTATCTACTTCTCTCGCTAAACGGAGGATGGTAGATGCGTCCAGGTTTCTGCCTGTGCGACCGGGCACATTGTACAAAAGGATCGGTTTCACGGTAGCAGCAGCTATGGATTTATAATGCTGAAACAAACCTTCCTGGGAGGGCTTATTGTACCAGGGACTGGCACTAAGTATAGCCGTTGCTTTTTCCAGGGGCAATTTTTCAAGGTCTTCAATCACTTCACGGGTATTGTTGCCGCCCACGCCCACCACCACGGGTACGCGGGA
>JAGWTK010000476.1 GCA_028876035.1 Bacteroidota bacterium | reverse complement strand
AATCCGTCGCCCTTGCTGGTATCGATGATGAGTTTGCCTTCCTTTATATCGAATTCAAAGGAGGGTGAAATACTACCGCCGCCGGTTCCAGTGTTGGCGTCTATGCCAATACTCGCGGCGATGCTCTTTGTTTGGAGGCGGCTGCCACCTGTTTCGCCAAAAATGATCAGTGGATCCTGGGAGGCTTTTTCTGCTTTTATGCCAGCAGAAAAACCAATGGTAAAATTGCCGGTGGGAGGTTTAACATTTACGGAAAGCGGCGGACGAAATTGCGCGATAAGTCCTGCATCAAATGCTGTTTTCAATGCGACTGTTCCACTCCATGGGTCACGCAACAAGTAGGATCTGCTAAAATCATTATCGCTTGTTGCATTAAAACTGAGTTTTATTCCGGGGGGAACAGTGCTTGTATCAAGCTCCAGCGTAAAAAGGTAAGCTTCGAGGGTGAGCGGGCCAGAACCGATCTTATAAATGTCTGCCGGAAATCCTGCGCTTTCCAGCAAGGATTGGATTTTTTTGAATAATGCAGTGCCTGTAAAACCAGGATTCCCCCAGTCGAAGCTGTCCTTCATGTATCCAACCGGGTTGCTAAGCAGATTGGTAAGTCTGCTGAAGTAAATCCTGCGTTGTACGATTTCTGTTACCGGCGAATGCACATCTCTGCCGGAAGGGAAAAGCGTTTCCTTATCAACGATGCCGATGACAGAAAGTGACTTTATCAATAATGGCAGTTGGTCGTTCAATATACCTACCACGCCATATTCGACTAATCGTATTGCCAATTTTGTTGCCAGTGCCTGTATCGCAGCTTTGTCTGATGCGGGCAAAGGATTGGAGGCAGTTGTTACAGCGGACCCCAGCTCCTTAAACTTTACGACAGCCTGACCAACAGTGGTAAGCAATGAAGCAGAAGCGGCTAGCATAGCAAGGGCATCACCGCCGGTTACGGCCGACTGAAGACTAGTGACCTTTGGAGGAAGCTCTTTAATTTTTGTACTGCATTCCGTCAATTTTGCAGCGATACCTGGATCCGTTGCTATAACCGCCGGCAATTCCACTCCCAATCGTTTGAATAGATCAGGCTGAAAAAAGCCATCCAGTCCGACCATCGCTTTGCCCATCGTCAGTGCAATGGATTCTATGGTTCCCGCCGTATTTGCCATAATTCATTAATGCTTTTAGTTAAAGCTTTCTGCTTTTTCTGTCACTACGGTCATTAGCGTTTCCAGGCTCATGCCCTGACATAGTAATTCGATCATCGACTCGTGCTGTTCGATAGCGAGGTTGAGCTCTGTAGTCCCATATTTTTTCAGAGCATCGCGCATTTTCGTAAGGCTATCCCATAAATGCGTTCCGTTTAATTGTTCGGGTATAGGTTTGGACGGGTTTCCGGCTGCATTGATCGCAGCTTTTACCCAAGCTGGTCCCTGATATCGGTGCCAGATAGTGGCAACACGCCGGTTGTTGTTAATGAGTGAGCGGACTTCGCGAAAGAAATACTGAAGGCGGTGTGACAAATTTCTTCCTCGTGCGTTTCGTATAAAATTTTCCAACAAGGCAGACCAGGCATCCGGCGGCATAGTTTGTGGCGCAAGGTGTTCGACTGCTGGGGCTGCAAACATCGCTACGACTGAATCAACAGCTGTCTTTGCATTGGCCTTCCCTTTACCCCAACCTTTAAGATCTGCGGCTGCAGCTCCGTTTTGTATCCCCTGGTTGTTATCACGTATTGCTGATTTGATATCAGTATAATTCAGCGTTGGATTCTTCTGCATGATCAGGGCGGCTACTCCTGTTACATGGGGCGCGCTCATGCTTGTTCCATTTTCAACTTTAAAAAAATCATAACAGCAATCGCAACAGCATTTATCGCCCATGGTGAGTGTGTGATAAGACCTACAGGAAAATACGCCTACACCCGGTGCACATATTTCAGGTTTCAGTCGATCAGGATTGCTGCCATTCCTATTGTCGAGCGTTGGCCCGCGTCCCGAAAAATCTGCGAGATGCCCTGGACCCGCCGCACGTGTTCCGTCCACAGAAAAGCAGCCAACACTGATTACATTCCTGGTGGATGCCTCCAGATTTAAGGTGGAGGCAGTTTCAACCTGACTGGTGAATCTTGGATGCGTGGCATCATTTGGATCGGCTGCAACGAAAAACAGATCAACGTTCGTTTCTGCGGGCGTTGGATTCATGTCGGTAATCTGCAATTTCCATCCCTCAGAAGCAAAATTGCCGGAGGGACCGGGCGTAATGATTATGTCGGCGACACCTGGGTAGATATTAATTTGTACGGAACTACCAGGACCATTTATCGTAGTGTTACTTGTGTTATTATTGGTAGTTATGGTCGTTACCGTCTGTCCCAGCGGACTTAAGACAAGGAAAGCCAGCGCGCTTGCGGCGCTACTCCAAATCACCCTGATTTGACGCATTTTCGTATCACCTGGTGTTAAAGTAAACGATACCGTAAGTTTATCGCCGGAAGCCGTTCTTTTAGGAACCAGTCCGGCTGCGTGAAAGCCTGATGCGCCCGCATTTCCTGCAGCTACTACAATCGCAGCGCTTTTGCCATTGTTCGCAGCGATCGCTGTTTTGTTGGCATCAAGAAGCGTATCCATTCGCACCGACCAGGCATGCGTCCCGTCCATATCGCTGGAAAACCCTCCGAGGCTGAGGTTTACAACAACGGGCTTGTTCTTTTTTCTGGCGTAATTGAGAATGTACATAATGGCATCCGTCTCCCGATCCGGATGGTTTTGTACAGCAGCCGGCAAGTTTGCATCGGTATCAGTAAGTCCAAGCATGCGTACAACAACGAGGTCGGATTCCGGGGCAACGCCAATATATTTATAAGCACTCGCTGCTGTACAACCATCTTTTTGGATACCGTTACCTGCTGCGATTCCGGCGACATGGGTGCCATGACCATCGGTATCCCTGTGACGAACCGGGATCGCCGGATGTTCTTGATCGATGGATTTTTGAATAATCTTCTTATACTTCTCTTCCGGATGAGCGGGATTGTTGTATTCGTTATCATATTCTACGCCGTAGTTGATTGTCGCTACGCCAATCACCGGATCATTTATATTATCAGGCGACATTTCATCACCCGAGGGCACCAGGGTTTGATCCCAAATTGATAAAATGCGCGTTGTTCCATCGGCTTTGCGAAAATTCCTGTGCGAAAAGTCGATCCCACTATCGATGATACCGACGATAACATTTTTTCCTGTATAGCCCGAGAAAACATCGCTGGAACGGCTCCATACCTGGTTAGCAAGGATAGCGGGAACACTTTTATTGAGTACGAGCTGTGGCTG
>JAGWTK010000475.1 GCA_028876035.1 Bacteroidota bacterium | reverse complement strand
CGCGGATAAAACCTGGATACAGCCCATCGTCACAAACAAAGCTTCGAAGGAAATAAAATGTGTAATGGCACCGCCAAGCGCAAAAGCGAGACCGGTTACAATTTGCGACTGACCCGTAGAGAGTCCCCAGGCATAAGCATCCATTTCATCGTGCTGGTTATTTGCATAGAGTGCATCCCAGGCAGGTGTGCCAATGGCCTCGGCAATGCCCAGTCCGGCCTGGACCAAAAACAACTTTAAGGGGGAGTCTACCCACAGATAACCAAACGTGCAGAGGGCGTTCAATGAATAGCCGGCCACCATCACTTTTTCCTTGTAGCTTTTGCCATTGAGCCATCTGCCTGCAACAATATACAGTATGCCGGTGATGACAAGGTAGGTAGACCATGCCCAGGTAATATCGAGTATATCACCGCCCACTTTTTCTGCGAACACGGCGAACAATGGTCCCATCATTCCTTCGCCAAAATACCAGATGTTCGCGCCCAATAGCAGGGTCCTGGCAGTTTTGGTAAGTGTCATTGAATAGTAGTTGAGGGTCTTTACCAATCCTACAATACGATCGATTCGCGGATCTGTCGGATCTGCGCGCCCGATCCCGGGCCACAAATTAATTGATTTCGGGATAGCCCTGGCTGATGCATGGAAGGATATTCCGTGTCCTTTATCAGTGGATGCTGCTGTTCGACAGTACGTCTACCATTGCTGCTACTTCCAGTTCGTCTGCGATATACACGTTCCCGTAGTCATTCACCAGGGAATTGATATAGGTGAGCGGGTTGGGGGCAATTTTTCTCGCTGATGCATGGTATTCTTTTGCACCGCAGGCAAGATGCAAAGCTGCCAGGTTGTTCGACTTTATACCCGCGCCTGGCATAATAGAAATTCTATCACCGGCTTGCTGTACGAGTTGTTTCAGCAGATCACCCGCTTCAGGCGCAGCCGTTTTTTGTCCGGAGGTAAGAATCCGTTCGCATCCGCAGGCGATAATATCTTCCAATGCCTGGAACGGGTCGGGTGCACCATCGAATGCGCGGTTGCAGGTGACACCCATGGGGCCGGCCCATTCAACGATTCTCTTCAACCATTCGGTGTCGATGGTGGCATTGATGGTAGCGGTACCGACGGAAATGCCATTGCAGCCCAGTTCGCGACAGATGGCAATATCCTTTTTCATGATCGCGTAGTCGGGTTCGTCGTAATAATAGTTTCCGGAACGCGGACGAATAATCGGGTACAACAGAATGCCGATGCTTTCCCTGGCGAGTTGAATGGTGCCATAACTGGGTGTGGTGCCGCCTTCAATGGGATTATCGCAGAGTTCAACGCGCACGGCACCTGCACGTTCGGCGATGATACAGGATTGCACATTGAATGCGCATACTTCTAAAACGGGATGTTGTGGCATGCTGTGGTATAAGGACAGCAATATAAACGACAATTGGAAACCACCACTGCCTTTATTTCCCGGATGGATATACCAGTTGTTTTACCTCGCTGATTTGGATCACCGGTTGTATATTGGTATAGTTCTTAAAATCGTTGACGATTTCGTCCCGGTGCTGGCCGATAGCCGCATTGTACGCGGTGAGATCCGAAATGTAAAAATAACCGATGGCCATAAAAGGTGCTTTATCGTTGGGCGTACGCCCGCTAACCCCTTTGTCGATTTCATAAAACTTCAGGTTTTTCCCGATAAATCCCGCTACCATGGGCATGTGCTTTTGTTCGTAATAGTTCATGTCGAAATTCTTACCATCGCCATTGGGATAAAGGATGGTTACTTTTATGGTACCTGGGACTGCTGTTGTTTGCGCCGATTGGCCGCTGGCCCAACAAAACGAAAAAAGGCTTAGTAATAGCAGCAGGAGACGGGTTCTGCTTAGCATATAAAAAATTTTGGTTAGTAAAAGCCCCTGCAAGGAAAAGCTGCAGGGGCATAGCAATTTACTTTAAATTGGCCGGTTCCTTACTTTCATCGCCTGATGAAGGGGCACAAGATAAGTATCGTCTACAGGGAGATGTTCGGGCAAGCATGCTCGCCTGATCCTACAACGCCTCTGCAAGCGGAAAGTCGATTTCAAACCCGGTCAGGTTGTGCAGGTAATTGCTGATGATTTTATCGCCAATGACAATGACTACATCAATCATGTGCTGTTCGCCGTAACCAGCTGCAAAAAATGCTTCTTTGCTTTCTTCTGAAGCCCTTCCGCGGTTTGTTACAACCGAGGCAGTAAACCTCGCCAGCGCATCCAGTTTAGGGTCGAAACTGGCTTTACCGGTTCTTAGCTCCAGGATTTGCCCGTCGGTGAATCCATTCATTTTGCCGATGGCGGTGTGGGCCGACTGGCAATAACGGCAACCATTGATCTGGCTGGTGACCAGGTTAATGACTTCTCTTTCTTTTGCCCTCAAAGTGCTTTTGCGGTTTTGGAGGGCGAGGTAGTCAGCAAGCGCTGTCTCGTTTTTTGCGAAATAAGCGTAGAGGTTGGGTACAAAACCCAGGTTTTTGTGCAGGCTATCGAAGATCTGCTGGTTCTTTTCGGAAACGTCTGCTTTGGCGGGAATGCTAAAACGTTCTGTTGCGGTGCTTGTCATAAACTTTTATTAAAGGCTGTGAATAATGATTAACACTGCAAAGATGATTTGCAGCACCGCGGCAAAAAATGAACTGGTTCAGGAAATTTGGTTGATCTGGTTCAACCTGTTTTCCGGTTCCTGATGCGTGAGAGAAATTCGGTGGTCATTCCCAGGTAGGAAGCGAGTGCATATTGTGGTACCCGTTGCGCGATATGCGGATATTGAGCAATGAACTGGTCGTAACGCTCTTCAGCAGTTTGGGTGAGATTGGAAATGATGCGTTGCTGCATGAATGCGGCCGTTCGTTCAGCACGCACCCGGAAAAACGTTTCGAAGCGATGGCTGCTTTTCTTTAGCCTGGCCTCATTCTCATAGGACAATTCAAGAATACGGCTGTCTTCCAATGCCACCACAAACATGGTGGCAGGTTTTTGAAGGATATAACTGTTGTAATCCGTGATCCACCAATCTTCGATGGCAAAAGCGATGGTACTGTCCTTCCCTTCGTCGTCGACCACATAGGCCCTGAACGCACCTTCCAGCACCCAGTTCCTGTTTTTTACAATAAAGTTTGGCTGCACGATGAACTGGCGTTTCTTCACTTTTACTTCCCGGAAGGCGGATGCAAATTCGCCCGCTTCTTCATCGCTGAGCGGAACAACGCGGCGGGCATAGTCGATGATTTTCTTGCTGCTGTCCATAAGGATTCTTACTGCTAAAATACGGGGATATCTGGTATGAGGTATGAGGTAT
>JAGWTK010000474.1 GCA_028876035.1 Bacteroidota bacterium | reverse complement strand
TGCTCGGCCCGCTTCACCGCTTCCACTTCTGCCGGCCTTAATTGGGAGAGATAGTATTCTTGTCCGAACCGCTGCTCGTAACGCAATCCCAACCTCGCTTCCAGCAGCTTGAACTGGATGCTCTGAAAACCCGATGCAGGTCGCAGCAGATCGCGAAAATCGAGGAAATCCATTGGCGACATGGTTTCCATAATGTCGATCTGGTGGACCAGCAGTTTCAGGATCGTCACACAACGGTTCAGCCGGTGTACCACGGCCTGGAGTTCGGGCGCATTGTCGTTGATGACCGGCTTTTGCAGGATACTATCAACCGAAGCCACTTCGTACAGCAGTTGTTTGAACCAGAGTTCGTAGGCCTGGTGCGTGATGATGAACAACATTTCATCATGGGCGGGTTGATCCCTGCCCGCACTTTCGGGCGACTGTGCAGCGAGGATTTTATCGATCTGGAGATAATCGCTGTAGTGCACGCCTGGTTCCATATGTGTGATTTGAATGAACGGGCCGGCCGGCTAGGCAAATTCGTAGCCGATGTCTTTGCGGAAGTACATATTCTCAAAATAGATCTGATCGAGCACTTCTCTTGACTTGTCTGCCGCCTCGGCTACCGACTCCCCAAAGGAAGTAACGCAGAGTACGCGGCCACCATTGGTCATCACCGCCCCGTACGCACTGATGGTCCCGGCATGGAAGATGAGGCTGTCTGACCCCGTTTCGAGATCGAGTCCTTCCACTTCAAAACCCTTTTCATACTCGCCCGGGTAACCACCGCTCACGGCCATCACCGTGCAGGCGTATCGATCGTCACATTCAATTTTTACACCGGCCAGCTTGCTTTGCGCGGCTGCTTCGAGCAGGTCCACCAGGTCATTTTTCAGGCGTGGTATCACCACTTCGGTTTCGGGATCGCCCATCCGGCAATTGTATTCGATCACGTAAGGCTCTTCGCCTACCTTAATAATACCAATAAAAACAAATCCTTTGTAGTCCATCCCCTCTTCGTGCAGCCCGCGAACGGTCGGCTTTACGATCCGCTCTTCGATCTTCTCCATAAAAAGATCATCCGCAAAAGGTACCGGGCTTACTGCACCCATACCACCAGTGTTCAGGCCTTTGTCGCCCTCACCAATGCGCTTGTAATCTTTGGCCTCGGGCAGGATCACATAATCCTTCCCATCGGTGAGCACAAACATGCTCATTTCAATTCCTTCAAGAAATTCTTCCACCACCACTTTGCGGCCGGCATCACCGAACTTATTCCGCTGGATCATCAGCTCAAATTCGGCGGCGGCTTCAATCGGGTGCTGGCAGATCAACACACCCTTACCAGCAGCGAGTCCGTCGGCCTTCAACACCACCGGCAACGGATGCTGCTGCAGGTAGCGTACGCCTTCTTCGTAACTGTTCACGTCGAACTCGCGGTAACCCGCGGTGGGGATACCATATTTCTGCATAAAGGCTTTAGCAAAACTCTTGCTACCCTCGAGCTGGGCCGCTTCGGCAGCCGGACCAATGATCAATATGTCTTTGAGCGAAGGTGTATTCCTGAAATGATCTACCACGCCTTTTACCAGGGGTTCTTCCGGTCCAACGAACACGAGGCCGATGGATTCTTTGATACAAAACGCTTCGATAGCGGGGAAATCGGTGATGGAGAGCGGAACGTTTTGTCCGACCTGAGAAGTACCTCCATTACCCGGTGCAATAAACAATTTTTCACAGCGCGGACTTTGGGCCATTTTCCAGGCCAGGGCATGTTCCCGTCCGCCGGATCCAAGCAACAGAATTCTCATATGCGGCTTTTTTGCAGGATTGAAATTAGTAAGACTCATCCCGAAAGGGTACTATAAATATATGAGTGGCAAATATCGTGAACCCGGATCAAAATAACTGAACACACTGCATTGTATTGAACAAATTCCTGTATTTTGGCAGATAAACCCCTCCCAAAAAACAAACGCTATGTCAGCACCTGAACAGCCAGCAAAGGGTCACCCGAAGGGATTGTACATTCTTTTTGCCACGGAGATGTGGGAACGTTTCAATTTCTATGGCATGCGGGCCATGCTGATGTTGTTCATGACCAAAGCTTTGTTGTTTGACCATGCATTTGCCTCCAACCTGTACGGGAGCTACCTGAGCCTGGTGTACCTGACGCCGCTACTCGGTGGTTTTATGGCAGACCGGTATTGGGGAAATCGACGATCCATCATCACCGGCGGTTTGGTGATGGCCATTGGTGAACTGGTATTATTTGCCTGTGGGAGTTTACAGGGCAGCGCGCCATCGACGGCGACTTTTTTATATTTCTGCGGATTGGGATTGATGATTGCCGGCAATGGATTTTTCAAACCAAATATTTCCTCGCTGGTTGGCCAGCTCTATCCCTCCACCGACACGCGGAAAGATGCGGCTTATACCATATTTTATATGGGTATCAATACAGGTGGTGCGCTCGGACCATTTATCTGCGGACTTTTTGGAGACACAGGTAACCCGGCAGATTTTCGGTGGGCTTTTCTGATTGCAGGCGTGGGCATGCTCATAAGTGTGCTGGTTCAAAAGCTGTTTCAGCATAAGTATGTAGTAGATCCAGATAAAAATGTATTGGGACTGGTGCCAAAGGACAGTCCGAAGTACATGACCAATCCCGTGTTTACGGTATTGGGACTGGCAGTGCTGGCCTGTATTTGTATTGGATTACTCTACCTGGATACAAAAGTCAATTACCTGTTCTACCTGCTGGTGGCCTGTATCGTGATCATTCCTGCGATCATATTTATGGATAAGACGCTCACTAAAATCGAAAAGAACAAGGTGATTGTCATATTTGTGGTCTGCTTTTTTGTGATATTCTTCTGGGGTGCATTTGAGCAGGCGGGTGCTTCGCTTACCTTGTTTGCTTCCGATCAGACCGATCGGCACCTCGGATTGAAAGTGCCGGTATGGGGTATTGCAGTGGTATCCGCCGCCCTGCTATTTTATTTTGTGACCCTTTTCAAAAAAGCGGCACGTAACCTCGCTTCGGAATTCGACAAAGAACTGCGCTTTACTGTATTTGGACTCCTGGGTCTCGCCAGCATCGCGATTCTTGCTGCCAATATTTACTTGTTAGCGACCGGTAAATCTTATGTAGAACAAGAGGAAGTACCAGCGAGCTGGTTTCAATCGCTGAACTCTGCCTTCGTTGTTTCCTTTGCACCTTTCTTTGCCTGGCTTTGGCAGAAACTAGGCAAGGCAGAACCGGCATCGCCCACGAAGATGGCGCTGGGTTTGTTTTTGCTGGCACTCGGTTATTTGTGGATTGCAAAAGGGGTCGACAATGTATTGCCCGG
>JAGWTK010000473.1 GCA_028876035.1 Bacteroidota bacterium | reverse complement strand
CTTATGCGAACGGCTCATCATCAGTAATTCATTGCGCTGCACTTCAGAAGCATTAATCGGTTGAGAGAGTCGGCCCATGCCCTAAAGATAATATTATATTAGTATATTAACTAAATAATCATTACACTAGCTGCTGGCTGCTAGCTACCAGCGGTTCTGACACAGCTTTTAAAAGCCGTGTATAAAAGCCCGGAAAGGCTGGCGACCCCAATTCAAAAAAAGAGGAATCTTTGAGTTGTTAATCTTTACTAAGAAAACATGTCCGGCAGAGATGGTCTTTGCGACCAGCATTGTTGCCCGGTTCGACATCCTTGCGACGCTCCGTTCGACGGCAAATCTGCATTCAGCTATTCCTGTCCCTATCAAGCTTTGTAAACCGAACGAATGTCGCCGTTGGAAACAACTAGCAGCTAGCAGCTGGCAGCCAGGAGCCTTCCCCCGGGAATTTTCACATTTTCATATGAGGTCATTTGCATGGGTCTCACCTGCCTTCATCGTAACCTTATCCTATGACCAGTATTACCTGCTACAGCCGTACACACCGCGGCGAAGAGCGCCTGTTTCTTGATTTTGAGTATGACAGCGTGCTGGATTATCGTATCCGTGCGATTCGGGGCAGAAAATGGAGTAAGACGCACAAGCAGTGGCATCTGCCGTTGAGCGAGCAAAGCCTGGCGGAGCTCGACGCCGCGATGGGAGACCTTGCTACATTCGATACCCACCGGCTTCCGTCGAACATCCAGGCAAAGGATCCGGTTGAACCCGTTCCACCGCCTGTAGTGACGAAACGGAAAGTGGATCAGGAAAGCAATCCTTCAGACCCTCCTTTGCCGGCCGTTTCGCAGGAGACTGCTCTTTTTAAACCAGTATCTGCCCTGGATAAAATCTACGACGTAAACCGGCATGTGCTTCCACGCTTCCGCCAGCAACTGGTATTAAAAGCCTATAGCAAATCCACCATAAAAACTTATACGAATGAGTTGGCGCAGTTTCTCCAGGCGCTCCGTTATGAGGCGGCCGATGATTTTCCGGTGAATCGTATCCGGGGTTACCTGCAATATTGTTTTGAGCATTTGCATTTGAGTGAGAATACACTGCACAGCCGGATCAATGCGTTGAAGTTTTATTATGAGCAGGTGTTACGGCGGGAGCGGTTTTTTTGGGACGTACCGCGCCCGAAGAAGCCGATGCAGTTGCCGAAATTATTGAACGAAACCGAGCTCGCGCGTTTGTTCAATGCATTGCTGAATAAGAAACATAAGGCGATGTTGTTTACCTGTTATAGTGCGGGTTTGCGGGTGAGTGAGATTGTGTCGCTGGAACTGGCAGATATTGACAGCGATCGCATGCAGATATGTGTGCAACGGGCCAAGGGCAAAAAAGATCGCTATGTTAACCTGAGTCCGGTTTTGCTGGATATCCTTCGTCAATATATCACCTCGTACAAGCCCCGTCCCAGGAAGTATTTGTTTGAATCGGAGTCTACCGGCGGCCCCTATCCTACCCGGACCGTGCAACAGATTTTTGGGCAGGCCAAGCGGATGGCGGGTATTCAAAAAGACGTGGGGATCCATAGTCTGCGCCACAGTTTCGCCACGCATTTATTGGACAAGGGTACGGATATCCGTTATATCAAAGATTTGCTCGGGCATTTCAATATTAAAACGACGGAGCGTTACCTGCATGTAAGCAAGAAGCAGTTGGTGAATATTGTGAGTCCGTTTGATGATTTGTGGAAGAGTAAATCGCTGGAGTGGTAATCACAGTTAAAAAGTTTAAGGGTTTAAGGGTTTAAAGTTCCTTCGGTGCTGGCGCCCCGCTTTATTTGGTAAGAACTTCCTTTGTATACAAATTTATTAGTTCGGAGTCCTGTTATTAGTGAGCGTTCTAAAATTGTAAGGTTCGTTCTGTGCTGGACGCCCCTTTGTTTGGTAATATTTTATTTCGAGACAGATCTGTGGGTGGCGCCGGCCGATTATCGTTTAGCGGTCTGATAGTGTAAGGTTCATTCTGTGCTGGCCACCCCTTTGCTAAGTAAGATTTTCAGTCAAGACAAATGTATTGGTGGGGCGGCCCTGATATCGGGTTAGCGGCTTAATAGTTTTCATATTCGTTTCGTAGAAGCCGTCAACTGAAAGCAGTCGTTCAGTTTTTTGCAGCTTGTTGAACTGGCCGATTTAGTAAGTATATGCTGACCCGCGCCGATACACGGAGGACATTTAAAACCTTACCCGTTTAAACTGTTCAACCCAGTCCCCGTACGGTGAAAATCCCCTATCCTTTTCAGAAAAACAGCGGGTGTCTTTGTTGGCATTGGTGGTTATAATACGATAGCTTGTGGGCAGAAGCCCAGGAAAAAATCCGGGGATGGGAGGAAAAAAGCAGTGTAATTCGTGTGAAAAATCGGCGCTTTTGTCGTCATGATGAAGAAGGAATTGCCGAACCTGGTTTTCGACGTATTGACGAATAAAAAAATACGCGCCAAGCTGCTGTTTTTTAATGCATAACGTGTTATATTCAGGGGGTGAAAGGCAAACTGGCTCTGTGACTGAGCGTAGCGAAGCTATGTCCGCCCTTATAAACACTTACAACCACTTAGACCCATTTAAAAACAATTCTTTTCGGCTCACACCAATCTCCGATTGTCCTAATAACAATGAACCGCCACGAATACCATCCCGTTCATTTCCAGTACCCCATTTTCCCGCTCCCCCTCGCCTAATAGCGTCAATAAAAGCGTTGTGTGCAACCTCAGCGGAACTCAAAACCTAAAAAATATGAATACGGACAAACAAATTGAAATTCCTCTAAGCAAGGGAAAGCTGACGATTATGCTAATAGGATCTGTTGCATTTGTAGCAATTGGACTCTGGATGGTAATAAGCCAACCAACGTTTTGGGGTGGCTTAATCAGTAACCAATTATTAATTTTGATTACTGGGTTTGTCTCGATTCTATTCTTTGGGCTTTGCAGTCTTGTGCTTGTACAAAAATTGCGGAGCAATGACCCGGGACTTATAATAGACAAAACTGGCATTACAGATAATGCCAGTGGGCTATCGGCTGGACATATCCCTTGGAACGACATTAAAGATATAAAAATCTCTCAAGTCATTAATCAGAAAATTCTAATGATAGTTGTTGACAATCCAAACAAATATATTAGCCGGCAACCGAATGTACTAAAACGAAAAGCGGCAGAATTAAATTTTAGAACTTATGGATCACCCATTAGCATTATTTCAAACTCATTAACTACCAACTTTGATGAATTGAAAACATTACTACTGACACAACTAAAGATAAATAAGCCGTGACAGAAAGGCTGCACACAACA
>JAGWTK010000472.1 GCA_028876035.1 Bacteroidota bacterium | reverse complement strand
ACAAAGGCAGGCAGATAATGTTTCGACAATTCATAGCCGAGATAAACGGCAGGCGATAACAGTGATAAGGTAACTGCAACCTGTAAAACGATCTGGGTAGCCGGTCGTTGCTCGAGTGAGAACCTCCGCCGCAACCAGTTATTGATAACACGAATCAACTGCCAGATACCGCTCATGGCCCCCAGCTGCAGGAAAAAACCGATAAAGTGAATATAGAGCGGAAATTCCGGGATCAACACCAGCCGGAAGCCAGCAATAACGAGGCACAGAAAGCTGATGAATACGTACGGCGTATATTTTTCCGGAATGGTCATGCGCGGATAATTTCCCCGTCCTGCATTTCGATAACATGATCCGACCCCGCGGCAAAATCGGTATCATGTGTGACGGTAATGATCGTTTGGTGATTCTCCCTGGCCAGTTCCCGAAAGATATCGAATACTTTGGTAGAATTCGCCTTATCAAGGTTTCCGGTGGGCTCATCGCCCATGATGATGGCCGGATCGTTAATGAGCGCCCGCGCGATAGCAACACGCTGTTGTTGACCGCCCGACAACCGGGATGACATCTTCCTGGCATATTCTTCCATCCCCACCAGCCGCAGTTTCTCCATCGCCCTGTGCTCAATCTCATCGCGTGAGTACTTTCCCAGTTTCAGCGCAGGTAACATCACATTCTTAAGGGCAGTAAATTCGGGCAGCAGGTAGTGAAATTGAAAAACAAACCCGAGGTGTTCATTGCGGAAAGCAGCCAGCTGGTTCTGCGACATGCCACGAAGTGATTTGCCCTGAATTTCGAGATCGCCCTCGTAGTCGGTATCCATGGTGCTAAGAATGTACAATAGGGTGGACTTCCCGCAACCCGACTTCCCCGTAATCGAAACAAACTGTCCCTTTTCAACGGTAAATCCAACTCCCTTCAGCACCTGGAACGGTTCCGGGTCCCGAAAAAATTTGACAATCTGACCAGCTTTTAATATGGCGTCCATTACATTTTATTAGACTGAAGAATTAGCCCCGGATAATCACCACGGGATCTATTTTCGATGCCTTTCTGCTCGGGAAATACCCGGCAAATAACGTCGTCAAAAATCCAAACAACACACCCAGTATATAATGTTCCGGCAAGAAATTGACGGGAAAAGTAAGAATACGGAAAAAGGTAGCCTCCGGAAACGGTGTTCTTGACAGGATGTAGCTAAAAATAAAACCTACCAATAATCCCAGCAATCCACCCACTATACCAATAATAAGTGATTGAAACAAGAATATGGCCGTTACATCTTTTCCCTGGAAACCCGTTGCCTTTAATATGGCGATATCTTTCATCTTATTGATGATATTCATGTTCATGATATTGTAAATACCAAAACCTGCAACCAACAATAAGGTAAATGAAACGACGCCTGTCATCACATTCCTTATTTTTTCCCCGGCAAGTATCGAAGCGTTGGCCTGTTCCCAGTCTTCGAAATACATCGCTGGCATCTTCTTTCGCAGTTCCTCTGTAAAGGCTTTGGCCGCCTGCATGTCTTTCAGTTTTATGTTCAGGTCTGTGATATAAGAGGGATCGCGTTGCAATACCTTCTGTACGGTAGATATGGTGGCATAGCTTTTTGTATCGTCCAGCGTGCTTACGCCATAGGAGAATATACCTCCTACTTTAAGAATCAGGTTATAGCCTTCAGGCGTTGTTACGCTTACCCGGTCACCGGTTTTCACGTTTACTTTCTCCGCCAATCCCTTCCCCATAATGATAATGTCGTTTCCTTTCAACAATTCATCCAGGCTCCCTTCATCCATCTTTTTATCCAGGCTGAACAACTGCTGTTGTTTCTTTACGTCTATCCCCGAGATATTCCCATTGATCTGCACAGGTCCATTATTAAAAAAAACCTGCGATGATACCAGGGGCGCTACCCCAATGACGCCGGGCATCTGTTCAATTTGACTCGCCACATACAACGCATTCTTAATTTTTGGAAGCTCATCTTTTGGGCGCTGGTGGTGCACGACGAACCAATTGTTTGCATTGAGTGTATCGGCATTATCGCCGATAATAGTCCTTTGCTGGACTTTAACAGGTTTATATATCCTGATATCCGGCGTGTTGTCCATGGCCATGTCTTCCAGGAACTGGTTCACACCGGTCATAAAACTGATCATCACGATAAACATGGATATCCCAAAAGTGACACCCATCATCGCTACCAGCGTCTGCTTTTTCCTGGTGACCAGGTGCGTCACCGCTATCTCTAATGCAAGTCTCCAGTTCATGGTTGTACAAATACTTTTGAAGAATTGGAGAGTCCGCCCAGCACCTGCACATAACCTGCATCACTCACGCCCTTCCTGATTTTCACTTTGGTTACGGCACCATCGTTCTCCACTTTTACGGAATCCCCGGGCAGCAAGGCCGACTTTGGAATGACCACTACCTGCTGTTTCTCTTTTACAACAATATTCGCTTCAACATTCAGTCCGTACATCGAAAATGGAATCGGCTCGTCGAATACGGCATCCGTCCGGAAAGACTGCTCCGCTTTGTTAAGCATCGGATAAATGCGGTTCACCGTTGCACTGAAAGTCTTATTGGGAAAGGCATCCATGGTGATTAGAATCTTTTGTCCAACATATACTTTCTGCAAATCATCCTGGTCGACCATCAGCTTTGCGATCATTTTACCGCTGCCCACCAGGGCAATGGGTTGGTTCGGCGCAATGAGATCGCCTACCTGTTTATATATGTCAAACACCCGTCCGTCGGCATAACTTTTTATATTGCCGTTCATCCGGTTGGTTTGTGCGATAGACAACTGGTTGGATGCCTGTTGCAGTTGCAGCGCGGCATTCAGGCGCTGTTGCTGTAATTGTTGTTCTAGGGCCTGCACGTCATGCTGACTCGTTTCGTACTGCAAGCGGTACTTATCATAGTTGCTTGCCGAGATCGCGTTTTGTTCGAACAGGTTCTTGTACCGGTTGAACTGCGTTTGATCGTTTTGCAGCCGTACCCGTGCAGAGGCGAGTTTATTCTCCAGGTCTTTGATGGCAGGTCCGTTAGGATCAGCAACTGGTTTCGTTTTGCTAACGATCCCTTCGGCGGCGTTTACCTGTGCGGTTTGGTTGCTATTGCTTAACTGGAACAGCAATTGGTTCTTTCTTACCGAGTCGCCTTCTTTCACCTGGGCTGATGCAAGGAAACCATCTACTGAGGACACCACTTTATATTCCATTTCAGGAACGAGTGTACCCGACGCATAGACTGCTTCGGTTAGTAATTTGGTGACGGGTGCAACGGTTTTTTGCTTTTGACGGCAGGAGAAAACGGTAAGCAAGAACAAGG
>JAGWTK010000041.1 GCA_028876035.1 Bacteroidota bacterium | reverse complement strand
CCTGATCCTTGCTGTCGCTTGAATTGTTGTTACCGCAGGACGTTGCTGCCAGCATAAGGACAAACGCACCTGAAAAGATCATTATCTTTTTCATATCTATTTTTTTGTGAAGGCTGTCCCAATAATAGTGCCCGCCACGTTTAACAGCGGAGATACAATTGTTCAAACACATTTTGTAGAAAATGCACCTCAGCCCGGTAGCGGGTGGGACAAAAAAAAAGCATCGAACCGGGTCGATGCTGTAACAATTTAACAGAAGGTCCTCAACGACCACTATCGGTCACCATATCTTTTACTTCATGATTGAAGCTTTTCTCTTTGAGCAGGTCTTCGAGACTGATGTGCATGCGGTATCTCCAATAGTGTTTGGGATCGGCCGGAATATTAATTTGTTCTTCTGCAGGATGCTCACGGCGCAGCGTGGCGCTGATACCCAGGATATCCTGCAACTGAAAAATACTCCACATGGCTGGAGAATGCAGGTGTTGTAGCACCACTGCTTTGTTAATCCAGGCTTCGCAAAACCAGGGTGCTTCTCCCCACTGGCCGAGTTCGTTATTGTAAAAATGCTGTGTCTTTACCCTGTCTTCCTCCCACCATCCACGGATAGTGCTCATGTCGTGTGTTGAGGGAGTTACCACCGACAAATAAGGTGCATCATTGGGGTGAAAAAATTCTCTTTGCGGATCCTTGGGCATGCGTTGGATTTCCAGGCTTAAAATGCCGAGCTGACGCATCACATCCGGTACTGATGGAGGCACCATGCCCAGGTCTTCACCGCAAACCAGCATATTGGTCGATGCTTTTAATACCGGCAATTTGTTCATTGCCTCTTTACGCCAGGCCCAATCCTGCCGGCGATAAAAATAATCAACGTACAAATCCTTCAGCTGTTGCTGCGTATGACCATCCAGCTGGCGGAAAGACTCCGTTTCTTCGATACCGAACCGAAAATGATAGGATCTTCCGCCCGAGCCCTCTTTTTCAAAGAGGATAACGTTTGATACAAGGTCGAACAGCCCCTGCTGCAGCCAGGCGTGAAAATCATTCTTTTCAAGCCCCGCAAAATACTGTTCGATCTTTCGTTGTGTATCGAAGTCCCGGCGAAGCCGAAACAAACCATCATGTATAGGTTCCAGGAACTGTTCTTTTACAAAGTTGTTCTCATTTCCAAAGTATCGCTGCAGAACAGCATCATTGACGAAAGGCTGAACGTATCGCTCATAATTAAACCAGATATTGCGCTCTTCAAACTCACGTACATCAACCGGCGTATCTGGCACGAAGTGTCCCATGATACCTTCTACGGCATTAATAGGAATAGACCAGATGCGGAAAAAACCCAGGATATGATCGATGCGAAAAGCATCAAAGTATTTACCCATGGAATCGAAGCGTCGTTTCCACCACGCAAATCCGTCTTCCTGCATTTTCCCCCAGTTGTAAGTAGGGAAACCCCAGTTCTGCCCCCTCGTGGCAAAACCATCAGGTGGCGCGCCCGCCTGCAGGTGCATGTTGTACAGCGTTGGATCGATCCAGGCATCGCAGCTATGACGCCCGATGCCAATGGGAATATCGCCTTTTACAATAACACCGTTGCTGCGTGCATAATCGGTGGCATCTTTCAGCTGAAGATGCAGGTGAAACTGAATATAATACTGAAAAGCGATCTGGTGAAAATGTCTTGCACGGGGCGACACGTATTTTTCGATCGCCTCTTTATTGTAAGTGCTGTATATTTTCCATTGCGTGTAATCACTCGTGCCATTTTTATCGCGCAGGTAACAGAAGGCGGCATAAGGTACGAGCCAGTCTTTATTGGCTTCGAAGAATACGCGAAAATCCGCATCCTCCAGGAAGTTTTCTTTTTCGGCAACAAACAACTCCTGCAGGGCAGCAAGTTTTGTTTTCATCACCTGCTCATAGTCGATTTGCGGCAGGGCATTCAGCAGCTTTTGCTCTTTTCGGAAATTCTTCAGGATGGCGGCATGTTTTTTACCGGCCACCGTTTCCAGGTTGATGTAAATAGGGTGTAAGGCAAAGGCGGAAATGGCTGAATAAGGATACGAATCGAGCCGGGTCATGGTTCCGGAAGTATCATTGACTGGCAGGAGCTGGATCATTTTAAGGTGGGTCTTCTTTGCCCAGTCGGCAAGCAGACAGATATCGGTAAATTCGCCCACACCGAATCCTTTCTTACTGCGCAGGCTGAATACCGGCACCGCAACACCAGTTCCTTTCCAGGAGGTGTTGGACAACTGAACAAAACCATCGTGAATGATGCTAAGCTTATTCACCGCATCTCCAAACAAGAAACGGTTTTCACCTTCTTCAAAACGCAGGAATGATTTTGTCCTGGTATTGAAAACACCATATTTATAGAACAATGGAAATGCCTCTCTTCCCATTTGCACACGTACTACGCTCCAATCTCCTTCGCGTGCCATCAGCAGCGACCTGCTACCATCCCATTCCCCCAATTCGGGTGCCGCGCCGCACAAACAAACCACCTCGTGCTTTTTAAGCAAGGGCGCTTTCACTTTAAAAATATGGGTAAACTTGCGGGGGTTGGATGCTTTTACGGTGGTGAACTGATCGTGCAGCAGGGTTTGCTGGAATGCCGCAGCGTAGAATACGTTTTCAAACTCTCCTGCATAATTCCAACGGTCGACCAGTTGAATTTCATCGACGCCGGCTTTCGTTGTATCGATTAACTTATCATCGCCCCATTCTACCACCTGGTAGCCATCAGCGTAAGTCAAAACGTATTTATAGCGCAGTTGAGTGAGATGCGGATGCTCGAGCTCTACCGAAATTTGCCAGAACTCATTGTTCAGCCAGGTCATCGCCAGTGCCTGAGCAGGCTGGTTATTCCCTAAAGCCGGAATATTGCCCATGACCGACAGGAACTCCCCTGGCTTGGTATGAAAGCGAACGTAAAAATGAAGTTTCATCTGCTTTAGTTATCGTGCAGCGAAAATAACGCAATTTAGGATGCGTAATTGTTACACAAACCGGGCGATAAAATTTCCCACTTCATTAAAATTCAGGCATTTTGTATTATTTTCGCAAAAATTTCACAGGAATGGAAACTAGGAAAAAGAATACCGTACTCTGGTGGTTACTGTTTTTCGCTTCTACCGCTGCGTTGATCGCCGCCATTGTTGCCCATTGGGAATGGCTTACCCTCATCCTTCCATTTCAATGCACTGCCTTTGTAAAAGGGATGGACATTATGTAAGGAATTCATTGCTTACATCTTATCTAACCTTCGTCCGTCCATTTCGGACCCCAACATCCACAAAAAGACAAATCCCCGGCATTCAGCGGGTTTAATGGCTCGTTCGTCTAAGTGTTTACGACTAACTCAAGACGGATAGTAGTTTCGTACTGTAATTCTTAACCGCTTAATCCTGAACCCTTCTCCATGAGGAGACGATTTGTCTTATATAAAATCAATGATATCCCCGGTGGCAATAGTTCCATCAGCTACCTCAAAGCTTTTAAGAACCGGCGTCCTGTTTATACGATGTCGAAAACAGAAGCCCGGCGATTTTCGCTGGTCCGTGCTTTTTTCCTGGCGATTCGATTCTCTTTGTCTGCCTTGCCGGAGCGGCTGGCGTAATCTGTCCGTACAACCGGATTTCTGCTGCCGTTGACCGGACGTACACAAAAAAACCGGCCACGGGGCCGGCTTTGCGTATTGAAACTTTTTTGCTTAGAACGATACGTGCGAGAGCGACACGAATCCATTTTTCTTACGCTGGATACCGCTGTTGAAATAACGGCTTCTGCGCTGGATGTTCCAAACATCGATTGCTTTAATGTTGTGGGTTTCTGCCGCTTTTGGCATCACGATACCTGTCGCCAGGGTTTCTTTAACCTCATTCGTAAGTTGTTTCAATAGGATAGATTCCACCTGTACACGAGATGGCATAACATCAGTGTTCATAATATTCAAATTTTAGTTAGTACAAATTTTGTCTGAGCAGCGGGGGCGTTGTTTGTCTCCGTTAGAAAGAATTGGTCAACCCTTGTAGTACGTACGATTATTCAGTGCTCAAATTGATGCTGCAAATTTACGATCACTAACGGCTTTATGCAAGCGATTTCCTTAATAATATGTGAACGCTGCTCCCACTGTATTTTTTTGAGTATAAAGGATCCGGGGTCTGGTACCTGTTGATTATCAAACCTTCAAGTACGCTATACTGATGTTGAGCATAATGAATTATGAAAAGAATTAGCAGCAGCGCGCTGTACGAATAGTCAGTTACATATATCTGATTGCAGTAAGAGCAACTAAAAAAAAAGACCTGCATTGTTTGCAGGCCCTTTCAATCCGGAAATTATTTTTTATTTCACTTCTTCAAACTCTGCATCGGTGACATTTTCACCCGCGTTCGTTTGTGCGCCACTGTTAGCATCCTGCGGATCAGCGCCGGGCTGTCCACCGCCTGCTTGTGAAGCTTTGTACATTTCCTCACTGGCAGCCGTCCAGGCCGCATTCAATGAAGCTGTTGCACTGTCGATAGATGCAAGGTTCTGTGATTTATGTGCTTCTTTCAATTGTGTAAGCGCCGCTTCGATGGGGGCTTTTTTATCAGCAGGCACCTTATCACCAAATTCCTTCAGCTGTTTTTCAGTAGAGAAAATCAGGCTGTCTGCCGCATTTATCTTATCTACTTTTTCTCTTTCTGCTTTATCCGCTGTTTCATTGGCACGGGCTTCTGCCTTCATTCTTTCCACTTCATCTTTATTCAAGCCACTGCCTGCTTCGATGCGGATCTTCTGTTCTTTACCGGTGCCTTTATCTTTGGCTGTCACATGCAGGATACCATTGGCATCGATATCGAATATTACTTCGATCTGGGGCACACCACGCGGAGCCGGCGGAATACCATCGAGGTTGAACATACCCAGGCTCTTGTTCTGACTAGCCATCGGGCGTTCTCCCTGCAATACATGTATCTGTACGCCCGGTTGGTTATCGCTGGCGGTAGAGAAAGTTTCCGACTTTTTCGTTGGGATGGTTGTATTGCTATCAATAAGGCGGGTCATTACACCACCCATGGTTTCAATACCAAGTGAGAGCGGTGTTACGTCCAGCAACAAAACATCTTTCACTTCGCCGGTTAATACCGCACCCTGGATAGCAGCACCTACAGCTACTACTTCATCCGGATTCACCCCTTTATTGGGTTTCTTCCCAAAGAATTTTTCTACAATCTCCTGCACTTTAGGAATACGGGTAGAACCACCTACCAGGATTACTTCGTCTATCTGGCTCACGCTCAAACCAGCATCTATCAATGCCTGTTCGCAGGGTTTCAGGCAACGGGCAAACAGGTTGTCGGAAAGCTGCTCAAATTTTGCGCGGCTAAGTTTTTTTACCAGGTGTTTGGGAACGCCGTCTACAGCAGTTACATAAGGCAGGTTGATTTCCGTTTCTGAAGAGGAACTCAGTTCCACTTTGGCTTTCTCAGCTGCTTCTTTCAAACGCTGCAAAGCCATAGGATCTTTGCGGAGATCGATGTTTTCATCTTTTTTAAACTCCTCTGCCAGCCAGTCCATGATCACTTTATCGAAATCGTCACCACCGAGGTGGGTATCGCCATTCGTACTTTTTACTTCAAATACGCCATCGCCCAGTTCAAGTACGGAAATATCAAAAGTTCCTCCACCAAGGTCAAACACGGCGATCTTATGATCCTTTCCGCCTTTGTCGAGGCCATATGCCAGGGCAGCAGCGGTGGGCTCGTTAACGATCCGGCGTACATTTAAACCAGCAATTTCACCGGCTTCCTTGGTTGCCTGGCGCTGTGCATCGTTAAAATAAGCGGGTACTGTAATCACCGCATCCGTTACCTCGGTTCCGAGATAGTCCTCGGCAGTTTTTTTCATTTTCTGCAGCACCATTGCTGAAATTTCCTGCGGTGTATATAAGCGTCCGTCGATATCAATGCGCACGGTATTATTGTCACCTTTCACCACTTTGTAGCTCCAGTGGCTGATCTCTTCGGTTACTTCATCGAAGCGACGGCCCATAAAGCGCTTTACACTGGTGATGGTATTGTGGGGATTGGTAATAGCCTGACGCTTGGCCGGGTCACCCACTTTTCGCTCCCCGTTTTTCAGAAAAGCGACAACAGAAGGCGTGGTGCGCCTGCCTTCATCGTTTGCGATAACCACCGGTTCGTTACCCTCCATTACTGAAACGCAACTGTTGGTGGTACCCAAGTCTATTCCTATAATCTTTCCCATATTGAAGAATTTAATGTTTACGTTTGATTCTCAATCACTATGCCATCGTAAAAAAGGTGCAAAATTGACAGGAACGGGCAGTTTTTACCCTAAAATCAGGCTGATTTTGGCGCAGGGCGGCAACTTTTTCCGGTCAGCTAGTCAATCCCAGTGTCTTCCACCTTAAAGGTGAAATGCCGTTGCAACAGGTAACTGATAATTATTACAACGGTCGTTGATAGTACCTGTGCAATGATGGCATGCAGGTGCAGGTATTCAACCAGGAACCTAAGGAGCACGTAGTTGATAAAAAGATTGGAAATGAATACAAAAAAATAGCGGAACAATTGTACCCTCCCGCGGATATTGGAATCAATGAACACCACAAACTTCATCAGCAGGAAACCAACCGGGAAATTGATCAGAAACGAAAAAATAAGTGCTGCCACATGTGGTTTAAACGCATAAAAGCCCAGGTTAACCACCTGCTTATGGAAGAGGAATGTATAACTAAATGAATACAGCAAAAAGCCAAGTACCGTGTTGCCCCCGCCGCAGGCCGCATACCGGAAAGTTTGCAGGGGCATCCATTTCCGGAATGGCGGGTAAAAGAAATCGATAACAGAAGTAACGAGATTATGAACCACGCTGTTTTTTTGCAGCGCGAAGATAATACATCCGCCCTTTACCCATATTTGTCCGTCAGGTAAGCCTGGTTAATCAACGTTAACAATGTTAAAAAGCGAACATCGCCGATGAGAGCGATGAACTATGAACCAGCAACCCGGAACTGGTATTGGTTTCTTATTTTTGCCGCCCACAACCGTTACTATGGCCATTGCAGATATACTCCGTAAAACAGTCGCAGCCAGTCTTACCAGCCTCTATGGCCAGGATTTCACCGGATCAGATTTCCAGGTAAATCAAACAAAGCCTGAATTTGAAGGTGACTACACGATCGTATTGTTTTCGCTGGTGAAAAGAATAAAAAAATCACCGGACCAATGCGGCAATGAACTCGGTGCTTACCTGTTACAACAACATCCTGATCTTTTCTCTGGGTTCAATACCATCAAAGGTTTTTTGAACCTGAGCATCTCCAATGGATTCTGGCTCGATGTACTTACCCAAAACTTTGCTGATGCCAGCTTTGGCAGAACACCCGCCGGTAAGGGTAAAGTGATGGTCGAATATTCTTCTCCCAATACCAATAAACCCCTGCACCTCGGTCATCTCCGGAACAATTTCCTTGGCTGGAGCACGGCCGCAATTCTTGAAGCGGATGGTCAGCAGGTGGTAAAAACCTGTATTGCCAATGACCGTGGTATTCATATCTGCAAGAGCATGATTGCATGGCAGTTGTTCGCGAATGGCGCAACACCCGCCAGCACGGGTACCAAGGGCGACCATTTCGTGGGAGATTACTATGTACTGTTTGGAACCGAGTTGAAGAAACAGGTGGATGAACTGGTGGCAGGCGGCATGGATAAAGAGGAAGCAGAAAAGCAAGCGCCCATCATGCAACAGGCCCAACAGATGCTGGTAGACTGGGAAGCTGGCAAACCGGAAGTGATCGCACTCTGGAAAAAAATGAACAGCTGGGTGTATGAAGGATTTGAAACTACTTACAAGCGGATTGGAAGCGATTTTGATAAAACCTACTACGAGAGTGAAACCTATCTCCTGGGAAAAGATTTGGTGGAAACGGGACTTGCGAAAGGGGTATTCTTTCAAAAAGAAGACGGGAGTGTTTGGATTGACTTAACGGCCGAAGGATTGGATCAGAAAATTGTTCGTCGCCGCGACGGGACGGCGGTGTATATCACGCAGGACATAGGCCTCGCCGTTAGAAAGCACGAAGAGTTTGGATGCGACAAGAGTATTTATGTGGTGGGTAACGAACAGGACTATCATTTTAAGGTGCTCAAACTGATTTGTCAGAAACTACATCTGCCGGATGCGGATAATATTTATCACCTAAGCTATGGAATGGTGGAATTACCCGGCGGGCGGATGAAAACCCGGGAAGGCACCGTAGTAGATGCCGATGATATCATAGACGAAATGGTGAAAGTGGCCAGGGAAAAAACAGAAGAGCTGGGCAAGGTGAAAGACTTTACACCGGCCGAACTCACTGAATTATATGATATCATCGGACTCGGCGCTTTGAAATTTTTCCTGCTGCGTGTTGACCCGAAAAAGAAGATGCTGTTCAATCCGGAAGAAAGTATCGACTTTCATGGATTCACGGGGCCTTTCATTCAATACACGCATGCCCGGATAAAATCTATCCTGCGAAGGGAAATGCCGGGTCCGGCAAATATTTCGACTCCGCTCCTGCCGCTTGAAAAAGACCTGCTGGTGGCAATGGAACAGTATCCTTCTGTTATTGAACAGGCAGCCGCTTCGTTTGATCCATCCTTAGTGGCCAACTATGCCTATTCTGTAGCAAAAACGTTCAATTCCTTCGTGACGGAACATAAAGTGCTTGCGGCAGAAACGGAAGAAAAGAAACAACTGAGGCTGAGGTTATGCCAGATGACGGCAAATGTTATCGCATCGGCCATGCAGCTGCTGGGCATTCGCGTTCCCGAGCGGATGTAACCAGGCGGAACAATATTCAATGAATTTTATTCACAACCAGTCCTGCGCCGCGTATCAATCAAGTACTGAATCTTCCATGCGCCATTGATACGCACCAATTGGTAGGAATCGACCCCGCAATGGGAGAAATTTCCTTTGTAATAAAATTTATAAGGTGTCCATACGGTGGCGAGCGCACCGTCGATTTTGATGGTTTCAAATACCACCCGCTCATCGGCATCACCTTTAGCCAGCTTGCTCACAGAGGCCACAAAATCCGCCAATGGCTCATTGCGCACCCGGGTACCTTCTTTTGTAGTTTGAACGGTTTGCAGCAAGGCACTGTCGGCAAAAGCCGAACGAATCTGCATAGCATCCGCCGCCTTCATTCCGTCGAACAATGAATTGATCGTTGCTTTGATGGAATCCTCCGCTGACTGGGCGCGGGAGATGCACACCAAAAGAACACCAAACAATAAAAGAAGCGCAGATTTCATATATAGCAGTTTGAAGTAAACGGGTAAAGCGTACAAAGATCAAAGACAGGAAAATCGAAATTGTTCACCTACCATCATTTTTTGGTGGCACACCCGGTTGAACTCATTGGCACATTTATCACATTTGTCACCCGTCCGAACGAATACGGCCGGGCAGGCATTTATCACATTACGCTACATGTATCCCAGAATCTTCAGCATACTCTGCGCGGTTTGTTCTTTGGCATAGACCCAATCCACCAGTTTTCCATTTTTATCATGTCCCACGATGATGTGTTTGGGAGAAGGAATTAAACAGTGTTTGATACCACCGTAACCACTGATCTGATCCTGGTAGGCGCCGGTATGAAAAAACCCGACTACCAGCGGTTCGCCATTGGTAATCTTGGGCAGGAATACTTCATTGATATGTTCTTCCGAATCGTAGTAATCGTGGCTATCGCAGGTGATGCCGCCGAGTACAACGCGATGATACTCCTCATTCCATTTATTGATGGGCAGCATCAGGAAGCGCTCCCCAATTCCCCAGGTATCCGGTAAAGTAGTGATGAAAGAAGAGTCGATCATGTACCAGGTTTCACGGTCGTTCTGCATTTTCTGACCGATGACACTATAAATATGGGCCATGCTCTCACCAACGGTATAACTGCCGAACTCAGTAAAAATATGCGGCATCGGCACATTGCTTTTTTTACAAGCTGTTTTGATGTTCCGCACAATTTCATTGATCATAAACTGGTAATCGTAATCGAAGCCGAGTGAATGCTTGATGGGAAAACCGCCGCCGATATTGATCGAATCCAGTTCGGGGCAGATTTTCTTGAGCTGGCAATACAGGTTGATGACTTTGTTCAGTTCACTCCAATAATAAATATCATCCTTGATGCCTTTATTGAGGAAGATATGGAGCATTTTTAACTGGAAGCGATCTTCATTGCCTTCAATCTTATCTACATAAAACTCCAGGATATCGCGCGGACGAAAACCCAGCCGCGAGGTATAAAACGGGAAATTGGGTTCCTCTTCTGCCGCCACGCGAATGCCCAGTTTGAAAGGCACTTTTACTGTTTTCTTGTAATGCTGCAGCTCTTCCTTGTTATCGAGAATCGGCACTACATTTTTAAAGCCGCTGTTGAGCAACTGTGCAATGCGGTTGGTGTACGGCTTCTGTTTGTAGCCGTTGCAGATGATGAATGTATCCTTGGTAATCTTTTTCCGATCATAGAGTTTTTTGATGATCTCAATATCATACGCGTAAGAAGTTTCCAGGTGAATATCCTGTTTCAGGGCCTCTTCTACCACGAAAGAGAAATGAGAACTTTTGGTGCAGTAACAATAATTGTATTCGCCGGTATACCGGTATTTTTTGAAAGCGGTATCGAACATCTTCTTCGCCTTCTTGATCTGCATCCCGATTTTTGGCAGGTAGGACAATTTGAGGGGCGTTCCGTATTTGTCGATCAATGCCTTTAAGTCCAGTCCGTTAAACTGCAGGTACTCGTCTTTTACATCAAATCCTTCCTGCGGAAAATTAAAGGTTTGCTTTACCAGGTCGAAGTAGGTATTGTTCATTGACAGCGGCGAAAAAGGCGGTTGAAAAATGATTGTTGCTTGAGTGCTTTTTTAAGCGGTACAAATGTAAATGTTTGGTGCATTCTCCCCGGTTTTTTTTGGCTACCAGCCGCCTTTCAGTCCGTCTTTGAGCGCCTTGTGGTATTTGACCAGGTCGAAGGAATACTGGTACGGTGATTTGTGCGCCGTTCCGCGCTTTGTTTCCCGTAATTTTTTCAGGATGCCGTAGGCCAGCATCTTCCGTTGAAAATTCCGCCGGTCCAGCTTCTTGCCGAGAATGGTTTCATAAAGCCGCTGTAGTTGCGGCATGGTGAACACACGTGGTAATAAATTATAACCAATGGGATGATAGTTCAGGTGCGAACGAAGCGACTCCAATGCGCATTCAAGGATGTCGCGATGGTCCATCATCAGTGGCGGCAGCTCGTCTATGTCCCACCAGCCGCAATCATCGGAAAAATTGTCGGGCAAGGGATTCACCTCCGAAAACTCTACCAGCGCATAATAGCCGATGGTCACGAACCGCTGGAATATCCAATGATCGCTGGACGGATGCAGGCCATCTTTTTTCATCATTTTCCGGTGTATGCCTGCGTCCGAACGACCCGGACTGCCAAATACCCGAAACTGCTGGAGAAACACCTTGTCGATATCAGCCCGTTCATGGAGTACCCGCACTGCCGCATCTGCTACGTCTTCGTCTTTTAGAACGAAGCCCCCGGGCAGGCACCACTTGTTAACATGCCGTAGCTTGAGCAATAAAACCTTCAGCTGACCATCGTGGAAGCCAAAGATGACACAGTCTACTGACAGAGAAGGCAGGAATTTTCTGCCCCCCTCTTCCATAAATTTTTCCAGTTCCTGTTGCTGCTTTGTCATGCGGCTGTAAATAAAATAAAAATTACCGGTTTTTTCGCCGGATTCTGTAAAATAACTAGCTTGTGTCATCCTGACGCAATGAGCAAAAACCCATTTCCAGGTGATAACGATTTGCTTTGCCGGCATCCCTTCCCGGTTAGCCCGCACGGTGATTTATCGAATCCTGTTTTGTATCACCCAAAATAAACAACAGCTATGTATACCCGTAAAGAATTCCTGCGCCGCAGCGGTGGCGCCCTCGCCGGTTCCGCCCTGCTTTCAAACACTCTCTTCGCCTCGCTGTTGAAACAGCAAACAAGCCATGCGGTGGGCCTGCAGTTGTTCACGCTTTTCAGTACGATTGATGATGATGTGCTGGGTTCGTTGAAGAAAGTGGCGGCCCTGGGTTACACGGAGATTGAATCAGCGTTTAGTAAAAAAGGTGGCTACTATGGGATGACACCCAAAGCATTTGCCGGTACATTAAAGGATATGGGTATGCGCTGGACATCGCATCATGTGATTGGCGCTCCGTTCAAACTTCCGCCCGGTACCAAATTGCCGGCCGGGGCAGATGGTAAACCCATGACGATTCCGCCGATGAAAAACCTGCGCGACAATATGCAGGAAATGGTTGACCAGGCGGCTGAAGGCGGCGTGGAATACCTGGTTTGCGCCAATACGCCCATTGGTACGCTTGACGAAATAAAGCAATCGGTAGAAACCCTGGTCAAAACCGGCGAAGCCTGCAAGAAAGCAGGGATAGGTTTTGCTTACCACAATCATGACGCTGAATTCCATGCTGTAGAAGGGAAAATTCCTTACGAACTTATACTCTCCGAAACACCCGCAGACACGGTGAAGATGGAGCTGGACCTGGCCTGGGCCAGCAAAGGCGGCAAAGACCCGGTGGACTTGTTCAACCAGCATCCCGGCCGCTTCCCCCAATGGCACGTAAAAGATCTCGATGCCAGCATGCAAAATATCATGCCCGTTGGTTCGGGTGTCATCGACTACAAAAGAATATTTGCCAATGCAGCACTGGCGGGCATGAAGCATTTTTATGTAGAGCACGATTTCCCGAAAGATGCCTACGAAAGCATGACGAAAAGCATCGATTATATCAAGAACAAGCTGTAGTAAACCAGTAAATTGCAGGGCCGCATCAACAGTCAGAGACTGGTAGCAGGCAGGTGGCGATGGAAAATGCCAATGCCATTTGAACAAACTGCCAACGCTGCTGTGATGCAGCCCTTTTAATTTATATCAAACAGAAAACTTCTGCTGTATGAAATCAATCGCGGCGTCTTTTATCGCCATCCTCCTGACAGTATCTGTGTTTGCACAATCCGACTACACCGCTAAAGCCAAAGCCTTATTGGCCAAAATGACCACCGAAGAAAAGATCGGCCAGTTAAACCTGGTGACACCCGGCGGCGGTGTGGCTACAGGATCTGTGGTAAGCCAGGACGTAGAAACAAAAATCAAGAAAGGACAGGTGGGTGGCCTGTTTGGCATATTTGGACCGGAGAAAGTTCGCCAGGCCCAGGATCTCGCGGTGAAAAATTCCCGCCTGCACATTCCGCTGATATTTGGACTGGATGTAATCCATGGTCATAAAACCATCTTCCCCATTCCGCTGGGATTATCATCCAGCTGGGATCTTGGATTAATCGAAAAGAGCGCGCGCATTGCTGCAACAGAGGCCAGTGCCGACGGGCTGCAATGGGCCTTTTCTCCGATGGTAGATATCGCCCGCGATGCACGCTGGGGCCGGATATCGGAAGGTAATGGCGAGGACCCCTGGCTGGGCGGACAAATCGCCAAAGCCATGGTAAGAGGCTACCAGGGAAAGGACCTTTCGGCCAATAACAATATCATGGCCTGCGTAAAACACTTTGCTTTGTACGGGGCTGCCGAAGCGGGCAGGGAATACAATACCGTTGACATGAGCCGGGTCAAAATGTATGAATATTATCTTCCGCCTTACAAGGCAGCAGTAGAAGCAGGGGCAGGCAGCATCATGAGCTCGTTCAATGAAATCGACGCGGTGCCTGCTACCGGCAACAAATGGTTACTCACGGATCTGCTGCGCAAACAATGGGGCTTTAAAGGATTTGTTGTGTCTGATTATACCTCATTGAATGAAATGACCAATCATGGTATTGGCGATCTGCAAACCGTTGCGGCGCGCGCTTTGAACGCAGGATTGGATATGGACATGGTGGGTGAAGGCATGCTCACGACGCTGGGCAAGTCGCTCAAAGAAGGCAAGGTGACCATGGCGCAGATAGATGCAGCCTGTTTACGGATACTCGAGGCAAAATTCAAGCTGGGACTGTTCGACAATCCTTATAAATATGTTGACGAAAGCCGTCCTGCAAAAGACATTCTCACCAACGAAACACGCAAAGCTTCCCGCGAGATCGCTACGCATTCGATGGTGCTCCTGAAAAATGCAAACCAACTTCTCCCCCTGCGAAAATCAGGTACGATTGCTTTGGTAGGACCACTGGCCGACAATAAAAGGAACATGCTGGGTACCTGGGTAGTGGCGGGTGACTGGACAAAATCAGTATCCGTGGCAGAGGGCATTAAAAATGTAGCTCCGGCTGCTAACATTATTTACGCGAAAGGCGCCAATATTTCCGACGACAGCATGCTCGTGAAGAACGCAAATGCGCTGGGGGTTGAAATTGAACCGGAGCAACAAAGCGCAGAAGCTATGCTCAATGATGCGCTTGCCGCCGCGAATAAAGCAGATGTTGTAGTGGCCGTACTGGGCGAAGCTGCTGACATGAGCGGTGAGTCTTCCAGCAGGTCTGATATTGGTCTCCCTGAGAGCCAGCTGAACCTGCTCAAAGCACTGGTAAAAACAGGAAAGCCGATTGTACTCGTGCTGATCAATGGCCGTCCACTTACCCTAACATGGGAAGATGCGCATGTGCCGGCTATTCTTGAAGCCTGGGCGCCCGGTACCGAAGCAGGCAATGCCATTGCCGACGTTCTGTTTGGTGATTATAACCCTTCCGGAAAAATAACCGCAACCTTCCCGCGCAGTGTTGGTCAAATTCCCATCTATTACAATCATAAAAACACCGGCCGTCCGTACGATGGTAAGGGTTCAGGTAAATTCAAATCCTACTACATGGATATCAGCAATGATCCGCTGTACCCATTTGGCTATGGACTGAGTTATACGAGTTTTAGCTATGGCTCACTTTCGGCAGACAAGCACTCGTTAAAAGGTAATGAGACGCTTACCTGCTCCATTCCTGTTACCAATACCGGGAAGTTTGCGGGAGAAGAAACGGTGCAATGGTACATCACTGACCCGGTAGCCAGCATTACGCGTTCGGTAGAAGACTTGAAAGGATTCCAAAAAGTTTGGCTGCAGCCTGGTGAAACAAAGGTCATCAGTTTCAAAATCACGACGGCGGACCTGAAATTTTATAACGGCGATTTAAAGTACGATTGGGAACCCGGCGAATTCATCATCCGCGCGGGTACCAACTCTGCCAGTACGCAGTCGGTTTCGGTACAATGGAATAAAAAATAGGACAATCAAGCACGCTTTGATATGAAACAAACATTTTTACTGCTCGCCTGCTCGGGTATGCTCGCGGTCACCCATGCGCAGTCTTCAGGCCAGGCACTCCAGGCAAAGGTCAATGCCATTGTAAGCAAAATGACCCTGGAAGAGAAAGCAAAATTTGTCGTTGGCAACGGCATGAAAATCCCGGGCATGTCCGGCCCAACGGTCGGACAAACTGAAGACAAGGTACCGGGTGCCGCCGGAACAACCTTTGCATTGCCGGCACTGGGTGTGCCATCGATGGTCGTGTCGGACGGACCTGCAGGTGTGCGCATCGACCCCATCCGTAAAAAGGATAGTTCGAAAACTTACTACGCCACTGCCTGGCCGGTGGGAACGCTGCTGGCTTCCTCCTGGGATACATCGCTCGTCGCCAAAGTTGGCCGTGCCTTCGGAAACGAAGTGCGCGAATATGGGATTGATGTACTGCTCGGTCCGGGCATGAACATTCACCGCAATCCGTTGGGCGGACGAAACTTCGAATACTATTCAGAAGATCCATTTGTAACCGGAAAAATAGCTGCTGCCATGGTGAACGGTATTCAATCCAACGGCGTGGGCACCTCCATCAAACATTTTGCAGCGAACGAGCAGGAGACCAACCGCAATACGGTGAATACGATCATTAGCGAAAGGGCCTTGCGCGAGATCTACCTCAGGGGATTTGAAATTGCCGTGAAAGATGCCCATCCCTGGACGGTGATGAGTTCATATAACTATTTGAATGGCCCTTACACATCAGAAAATCCCGAACTGCTGATTGGTATACTACGCAAAGAATGGGGCTTCAAAGGATTTGTTATGAGCGACTGGTTTGGGGGCATGGATCCGGTAGCACAAATAAAAGCTGGTAATAACCTGCTGATGCCAGGTACGCCTGCACAATCGAAGGCTATCCTG
>JAGWTK010000471.1 GCA_028876035.1 Bacteroidota bacterium | reverse complement strand
CGTCTTTACCACGAGTATGCGAAACAAATGCCTATTATCGACTATCACTGCCACCTGCCCCAGCAGCAGATTGCAGAAGATAAGCAGTTTGGCAATATTACCCAGGCATGGTTGTATGGCGACCATTACAAATGGAGGGCCATGCGCACCAATGGCGTGGATGAATCGTATTGCACAGGTGATAAACCCGACAAAGAAAAATTTGCACAATGGGCCGCAACGGTACCCTATACGCTCCGCAATCCGCTCTACCACTGGACCCACCTCGAACTTCGCCGGTATTTTGGCATCGAAGCGATCCTGCAGCCTTCTACAGCAGCTGCCATCTATGAACAAAGTTCGGCTATGCTTGCCAGTAAGGAATACAGCGTGCGGAACCTGCTTCGGAAGATGAATGTAAAAACGGTTTGCACAACGGATGACCCGGTAGATGATCTGGCGTTTCACCAACAACTCAGGGAAGAAGGCTTTGAAATCCCGGTGCTACCGGCTTTTCGTCCGGATACTGCGATGAATGTCGACAACGCCGAGAAATTCAACAGCTACATCAAACGACTCGAAGCAGCCACCAATATTTCCATTTCAAATTTCAACGACTACCTGTTTGCATTAGAAAACCGGCATGATTTCTTTGCTGCGATGGGCTGCTCTGTTTCAGATCATGGCCTGGAGGAGATTTATGCCGATGAGTTTACGGGATCAGAAGTAGAAAGTATTTTCAATAAAGTGCATGCAGGTAAATCCCTGGATGAATCCGAGCGGAGAAAATTCAAATCAGCCATGCTGCTTCATTTTGCCGAATGGGATTGGGAAAAAGGTTGGGTACAACAATTCCACCTGGGTGCGCTGCGCAACAACAACACGCGCATGTTACAGCAGCTGGGACCCGATACTGGCTGGGATTCCATTGGTGACTGGTCGCAGGGCCGGCCATTGGCCAGGTTCCTGAACCGTCTGGATGCTGAAGACAAGCTGGCAAAAACAATCATATACAACCTGAACCCGGCCGACAATGCATTAATGGCATCGATGATTGGCAATTTCAATGATGGTTCCGTTCCGGGAAAGATCCAGTTCGGATCGGGCTGGTGGTTCCTCGACCAGAAAGATGGTATGATACAACAAATGAATGCGCTGTCGAATATGGGGTTGATCAGCCGCTTTGTGGGAATGCTCACCGATTCGCGCAGCTTCCTCTCATTTCCGCGGCACGAATATTTCCGCCGTATCCTCTGCAATTTGTTTGGAGAGGAAATCGAAAGTGGTGAGTTACCCAATGATCTTGCATGGACGGGTTCCGTCATACAGGATATCTGTTTCAACAATGCGCAGCGGTATTTTAATTTTCAAGCGGCCCCCAAAAAAGTACAGGTCGCCTAAGCAGACAGCATGAATTTATTCAACCTACAGGGAAAGACGGCATTGGTTACCGGTTGCAACAAGGGCATTGGAAAGGCGATGGCAATCGGATTGGCAGAAGCGGGAGCTGATATTATTGGCGTTTCCGCCAGTTTGGAACGTAGCGGAAGCGAAGTGGAATCAGCGGTAACAAAAACCGGCCGGAAATTCAGCGCCTTCCAGGCAGACATGTCCGACCGCGGCAGTCTCTATGCATTTATTGAACAATTGAATGCCGCACACCCGGTTATCGACATTCTGATCAACAATGCAGGTACGATCATGCGCAAGCCCGCCGCCGAACACCCCGATGAATATTGGGATCAGGTGTTATCGATCAACCTCGATGCACCGTTTATACTTGCCCGTGAGTTGGGCAAAAAGATGCTGGAAAGGAAAAGTGGCAAAATCATTTTCACCTGTTCCCTGTTGAGCTTCCAGGGAGGAATCAACGTCCCCGGCTACGCGGCCAGCAAAGGGGCTTTGAGCAGCCTGGTAAAGGCACTCGCCAACGAATGGGCCGGCAGTGGTGTGAACGTAAATGGGATTGCACCGGGTTATATTGCTACCGATAATACCGAAGCCCTGCGCAATGACCCCGAAAGAAGCAAATCGATCCTGGGAAGAATACCGGCCAACCGCTGGGGCGAACCGGATGACTTCAAAGGTCCGGCTATATTTCTCGCCAGCGAGGCAGCTGCCTATGTGCATGGAACGATATTGACGGTGGATGGGGGATGGATGGGGAGATAATGTGCTAATGTGTAAATGTGCTGATGTGCTAATGAGGATCGCTGCGGATGTGTCGCCGTGCTTCATTTTGCAGCATGCCAGCAAATGAATAGCAAATTGAACAGGCGCAGATCAGGGATGAACAAATCAAACGTCCGCGATTTTGATATGTCGCGACTGGGATGAGTAAGAGGCAAAAGCTGAGAGGTAAAGGTTAAGTGCTAGGGGCAGGGGCAATAAGAACGCAACAACTTTAAACAACAGGGATCATCTTTGTACTTTGTACTATGTACTATGTACTATGTACCAGATTCCAGATACTACAACAATGGAGATACGATTTCAACAAAGTCCGAAAGAAACCAGCCAGATGAACACGCTGGAGCTGCGGCAAAACTTTTTGTGTGAGCAATTGGTCAAAACCGATGGGATCGAATATGTGTACAGTCACTATGAAAGACTGATTATGGCGGGGGTTCAACCCGTACATAAAACGGTTTCACTCGTCAACCATCCCGAACTCAGGGCCGAATACTTTTTGGAACGCCGGGAACTGGGTGTAATCAATGTAGGCGGACCGGGCATTGTGAACGCAGACGGCACCGGGTACCGGGCCGAAAAATTAAGCTGCGTCTACCTCGGGAAAGGCACCAGGGAAGTTAGCTTTGCGAGTGCAGACAAAAATAATCCGGCAGTGTTTTTTTTATTGTCTTGTCCCGCCCATCATGCCTATGAAAACGCTGTTATGCACAAAGAAGCAGCTTCACCGGCTGCGCTGGGAGACCAAACAACCGCGAACAAAAGAACTATCTACAAGTACATTCACCTGGATGGCATAAAAAGTTGCCAGCTGGTAATGGGACTAACGGTGCTGGACAGTGGCAGTATCTGGAATACGATGCCCTCGCATACGCATACCCGCAGAAGCGAGGTATACTTCTACTTTGATGTACCGGAGCAGCACCGCGTGTTTCATTTTATGGGCGAACCAACCGAAACCAGGCACCTGGTCATTGCAAACCATGAGGCCGTGATATCGCCACCCTGGGGCATTCACTCCGGTGCCGGCACCAGTAACTATTCGTTTATCTGGGGAATGGCAGGAGAAAACCTCGTGTTCACCGATATGGACGCACTGGCCATAAAAGACATCCGTTGATCAATAAAAACTCATTCACTTTAATAATACCAAACATCAAACCACCATACCATGAGCAAAAAAG
>JAGWTK010000040.1 GCA_028876035.1 Bacteroidota bacterium | reverse complement strand
ACGATTGGCTTGATGGGACTGGTTGCGTCCTTCCATGGCATCATCCTGGCTTCGGGCCGGGCAAGCTATGAATTCAGCCGGGCCGGTTATATGCCGGCAGCTATCAGTAAAATACATTCAACATTTAAAACGCCGGCCAACGCCCTGCTGCTGAACATGGGTTTGGGTATCGCCGCATTGCTCACTGGTAAAACAGCCGAAATTATCAGCATCAGTGTCTTTGGCGCGCTCACGATTTATTTTATATCCATGATCAGTATACTGGTGCTGCGAAAAAAAGAGCCGGTACTGGAAAGACCTTTTAAAGTACCATTGTATCCCCTGCTGCCGCTTATTGCATTGATCATTTCAGCCGTGTTCCTTGTAGCCATGGTGACCTTAAATTTGCAGCTGGCACTTATCTTTTTCCTGGTACTTGCACTTGCCTTTGTGGCCTATTTAATCTTTACTAAAAAACAATAGTATGCCTCCTTCCAATAGCGTTGCACAGGTTTTGCAGCAACTGGCCGACAAACAAACCAGCAAAGTAAAATTGGCAATTACCGATACAGACGGCATACTTCGCGGGAAGGTGATCAGTTTCGAAAAATTCAAATCGGTAGCCGAAAAAGGATTCGGCTTTTGTGATGTTGTGTTTGGCTGGGATGCAGGTGACGCAGCCTATGACAACGTCCGGTTCACCGGCTGGCACAGCGGCTACCCCGATGCAAATGCAAAAGTGGATGTAAACACCCTTCGCGGGATTCCCTGGGAAAATAACCTCGCTTTTTTCCTGGCTGATTTTACCAATGCAGCCGGCGAGCCACTTGACATTTGTCCGCGCAGCCTGCTGAAAAAAATAAAATCCCGGGCCGGTTCAATGGGTTTTATTCCCTATTTCTCCCAGGAATTTGAATGGTTCAATTTTGTAAAAGACACTTCGGGTTTGTATGGCGATACATTTTACAAGCCACAACACCTCACGCCCGGCATGTTCGGCTATTCTGTGTTGCGGGCCTCCCAGCAGAGCGAATTTTTCCAGGCGCTGTTTGATCAACTGACGGCTTTTCGCGTACCCATTGAAGGGATACATACGGAAACCGGGCCGGGGGTATATGAAGCTGCCGTATTGTACGCGGAGATCCTGGAAGCTGCCGACCGTGCGGTATGTTTTAAATCGGGCGTAAAAGAAATCGCTTCGCGACATGGCATCCTTGCCAGTTTTATGGCGAAGTTCAGCGAGCATCTTCCCGGCTGCAGTGGCCATGTTCACCAAAGCCTTTGGTCGGCCGATAACCAGCAAAACCTGTTTTTTGATAAGAGCAGTAAAACGGGGATCAGTACAACGATGGAACACTATATCGCCGGGCAACTCTATTGCCTGCCGTATATCCTGCCCATGTTTGCGCCCACCGTTAACAGTTACAAGCGACTTACCGAAGGTGCCTGGGCACCTACTACCCTCACCTGGGCTTTCGACAACCGCACCACCGCCCTTCGGGTACTGGCAGGCAGCAGCAACGCCACCCGGCTCGAGACAAGAGTGGTAGGCTCCGATTCAAACCCCTACCTCGCCATGGCAGCTTGTTTGGCAGCCGGACTCTACGGGATAGAGAACAAACTCCCGCTCCATACGGAAGCCACCACAGGTAACGGTTATGCCAATACGAAAAATGGCATCCTGCCCCGAAACCTCTGGGACGCTACACAGGCCATGAAATCGTCGGCACTTGCCCGGCAATTATTCGGCGATACCTTTGTCAACCATTTCACCGCCACCCGCGAATGGGAATGGCGGCAATTTTCGAAAGTGGTGACCGACTGGGAAATCAAACGTTATTTTGAAATCATATAAACCCGCTGCTACCAATGACCGATTTTAATATTGTGCGACAGTACAATTTTCCCACCACCATCCGCTTTGGTGCGGGTGCGATCAAAGAATTACCGGCCTACCTCGCCGCCAACGGACTCAGCAAACCACTGTTGGTGACAGATCCAGTCGTTGGCCAGCTTGGTTTCTTCACTACCCTCCAAAATGAACTCGCATCAAAGGGCATCAGCGTACAGGTCTTTTCCGACATTCATAAAAACCCGGTTAAGTCGGACGTGCTCAAAGGCGGCGATGCATTTGCGCAAGGACAAAGAGACAGTATCATTGGCATTGGCGGCGGTGCGGCCATGGATGTGGCGAGGGCCATCGCATTGCGGATTTATCATCGCCGGGATTTGTTCGATTACGATGATTTAATTGGGGGTGATAAATATGTAACCGAAGAAGTGCCGCATTTTATCACCGTGCCTACTACCAGCGGTACCGGCAGCGAAGTGGGAAGAAGCGCCATCATCTCTGAAGATGAAACCCATCGCAAACGCATTTTATTTTCGCCGAAGTTGCTGGCGAAAATCATTTTTGCAGACCCCCTGTTAACAATGGACCTTCCGCCCTTTGTAACAGCGGCTACGGGCATGGATGCACTCACGCATAACATGGAGGCCTTCCTGGCAAAGGGTTTCCACCCCCTTTGTGATGGTATCGCACTGGAGGGTATCACGCTTATCAACGAATCCATCGCCACCGCTGTCAACCAACCCGACCTGGCTTCGCGCAGCAAAATGATGATAGCTTCGCTGATGGGTGCCGTGGCCTTTCAAAAAGGACTGGGCGTAGTGCATTCATTGGCTCATCCGCTTTCGTCTTTGCTTGATACGCACCATGGCCTGGCGAATGCGGTAAACCTCCCCTATGGTATGCGCTTTAATATCGAAGGCTTCGAAGACCGCTTTGCAAGAATGGCTGCAGCCATGCAATTAAAAGATCAAACCGGTGAAGCCGTTGTGAATCGCCTCTTCGATCTCAACCGGGAATTGAACCTGCCACTTACCCTCGGCGCGATTGGAGTAAAGAACGAGCACATCGAAACCCTCAGCGACCTGGCGGAAGCGGATTTTTGTCATCCCAATAATCCAAAACCAGTTAGCCGCGACCAATTTAAACAACTCTACTTATCTGCCCTGTAAAGCACATGAACATCGGCGTTAGTTATACCGGATCAAAGCCCAAACATGACCACTACCTGCGATGGCTCAGTCGCGATACGAGGGTAAATATTATCACCCTTTCTGCCGAGGCGCACGAGAACGAAGGAGATATTGAGCAGTGCGACGGACTTGTTTTGTCCGGCGGCGTTGACATCCATCCTTCTTATTATAAAAGTGATCGCCTGGTGTACCCCAATATGCCCGCGAAGCTGTATGAGAAACGCGATGCCTTCGAAGCTGCTTTGTTTCAACGGGCACAGGAAAAACGACTTCCCGTACTGGGCGTGTGCCGGGGCCTGCAACTGATCAATTGTTTACTGGGCGGCACCCTGCACCAGGACATGGCGGAAAAGAATGCATTGCACAAAGCGATTGTTACACCTGAGCACCGGCAATTCGATAAAGCACACGGGCTGCACATCCACGAGGGTAGCATATTGGCGGCTGTTGCCGGAACAAACAGGTTAGTCGTGAACAGCGCGCACCACCAGTCGGTGAAGGCCGTTGCTCCGGTGCTTGCGGTGAACAGTGTTTCGGATGATGATATCATAGAGGGACTGGAATGGAAAGACAAACACGATAAACCATTTCTGCTCTGTGTGCAATGGCATCCCGAACGAATGCACGAATTCCGGCTGGAAAACACTGCCCTTGCGGCCGGTGTACTGGATCCTTTTTTCGAAGCGGTTACCAAAAACAAATAATGCACATGAAGATCATCAACCCGGCCACAGAGGAACTGATACTTGAAATAGCCGAAGACAGTCCTGCTGCGTTGCAGGAAAAATACCGGCAACTCCGCGCGGCACAGCCAGCCTGGGCAGCCAAACCCTTGGCGGAACGACTGGCAGTGATTGAACGGTATTATGAATTGCTCGATGAAGAAAAGAACGAACTGGCGCAAACCCTCAGCAATGAAATGGGAAAACCAGTGCAACAGTCATTGAATGAGATCAACGGAGCCCGTGGCCGCATCCGTTTCTTCCTGGATCATTCAGCACAATACCTCGCCGAAGAATGGGTAACCACAGAGGGTGGAACGAAAGAAAAGATCGTGTACGAACCACTCGGCGTTATCGCCAATATCTCCGCCTGGAACTATCCTTATCTCGTAGGCACCAATGTATTCATCCCTGCACTGATCGGCGGGAATGCGGTACTGTATAAACCATCTGAATATACATTGATGACTGGCCTGGCCATTCAAAAGCTATTATACAAAGCCGGCTTGCCGGCGCATCTTTTCGAAGTAGCCCTGGGTGCTGCCACGGTGGGCGACGCCCTTCTCGATTTACCGCTTGACGGATACTTCTTTACCGGAAGCTACCCTACCGGTAAATACATCGCCGGAAAAGTAGCGCATAAACTGGTGCCGGTGCAACTGGAACTGGGTGGCAAGGACCCGCTTTATATCGCTGATGATGTGGCAGACATTGCCGGCGTAGCAGCAGGCACTGCCGATGGTGCCTTCTACAATAACGGACAGAGCTGTTGCAGTGTCGAGCGCATTTATGTGCATGAAAAGATTTACGATGAATATGTTGCTGCCTTTCTAGCTGAAGTAAAATCATGGAAGATCGGGTTGCCCGCAGAGAGTGGTGTATACATTGGTCCGCTTACCCGGGCTGCCCAGGTAACACTGCTGGAAGCACAGGTGGAAGATGCTTTAAAGAAAGGCGCCAAACTTTTATGTGGCGGAAAGAGAATAGACCGGAAAGGAAATTACTTTGAACCGACCGTACTGGCAGATGTTACGAATGAGATGTTACTCATGCGCGAGGAGTCTTTCGGACCCATCATCGGGATTATGAAGGTGCCGAACGATGATGCAGCGATAGCGCTGATGCAGGATACTGAATACGGACTGACGGCCGGCGTGTATTCAAACGATTTTGCGCGTGCAGAGAGCATCATGAAAAAAATGAATACTGGCACGGTCTACTGGAACTGCTGCGATCGGGTAAGCGCTGGTTTGCCCTGGAGCGGACGCAAGCATTCCGGCTTGGGCGCTACGCTCTCCCACCAGGGCATACGCGCGTTTGTGCAACCGAAGGCATGGCACATTAGGGGATGATGTAAGATATAAGATGTTTTGATTTGAGATATAACGGCAACAGGCAAGAATCGAATAGATGTAAGATATAGGATGTTTTGATTTGAGATATACCAGCAATAGGTAAGGAACGAATAGATGTAAGATATAAGATGTTTTGATTTGAGATATACCGGCAACAGGCAAGGACCGAATAGATGTAAGATATAAGATGTTTTGATTTGAGATATACCAGCAATAGGTAATGGTCGAATAGATGTAAGATATGAGATGTTTTGATTTGAGATATACCGGCATCAGGCAAGGATCGAATAGATGTAATATATAAGATGTTCTGATTTGAGATATATCGGCAACAAACAATGAGCAGCTAACAACCTTCGCAACGACTTGCACGGTAAGATATCTTACATCAAAATATCTTACATCTGATATTAAATTTTATCGATGGATTTTATTTCTCTTGGAAAATCTCCTCTTAAGATAAGCCGGATTGGTTTCGGTTGTATGTCCCTGCCCAATGATCAACAAATGGTGAACAGCCTTACTGCTGCCGCACTCGATGCAGGAATCAATTTCTTCGACACGGCTGATTTGTACGGCGGTGGCAGCAATGAAACGATGCTGGGTTCCGCACTGCGGGATAAAAGAAAGTCGATTGTGCTCGCTACCAAAGTAGGAAATCAACTTAATGCAGATGGCAAAACCTGGACCTGGAATGCACAGCGATCCTATATTCTTTCGGCAGTCGAAAATAGCCTGCGACGGCTGCATACCGACTATATCGATCTCTACCAGTTGCATGGCGGCACGATGAATGACCCCATCGACGAAACCATTGATGCCTTTGAAACTTTGCGCAAACAGGGAAAGATTCGCTGTTACGGCATTTCCTCCATCCGGCCATCCGTCATCCGCGCCTGGAGTGCACGTTCATCCATCGTTAGTGTGATGATGCAATACAGTCTGCTCGATCGTCGGCCAGAAGAAAGTGCACTCGATTTCCTCCACGATAAAAACATTGGTGTGCTGGCGCGTGGGGCATTGGCAAGCGGCTTATTGATCAACAAACCCGCGCATCCCTACCTGAACCGCGACACTGCTGTTGTTGAAAAGGCTGCGGATGCGATCCGGCGTGTATCTGGTCCCGACAGGAGCCCGGTCGCCAGCAGCCTGCGCTTTGCACTCTGTCATCCTGCGATAAGTGCTGCGGTGGTGGGCGTAAGAAGCCTGGAACAATTGAAAGTTGTGACCGATTGTTTCCGTAGTCCGGAGCTGACCGCCGGCGAACTCCAACAGGTGCGAAAGGCCGTGCCGCCGCACTATTACGCGGAACACCGCTAAAAAAAGTTGGCGACCCGGGCAACCCCGGACTTACCATTCGCATTTATACCAACAGACCCATCTGTACAAACCCGGATGCATATCGAAAGCATATTCAACGAAGCCAGGAAGGGAAGCATTGCCGCACAGAAGTATCTGTTCGACAAATGGAGCGACACGATGTTCCTGCTGTGCAAACGCTATGTGAGGAACCGGGAGGATGCGGAAGAAGTGCTGCTGGACGGATTCTATAAGTTCTTTGTCAACCTGCGCGATGTTCGTTTCCAGGGAGAAGCAGCCCTGGCCGGCTGGCTGAAGCGAATCATGATCAACCAGTGCCTGATGTTTCTTCGAAAAAAGAATGCATTTACCATAGTAGCTGAATCAGGTGCGGCCGATACACCACTCGATGAAGTCGCGCTGAGCCGCCTTTCAGCGTCTGAGATAAACAAACTCATCCAGCAGCTACCGGTCGGCTACCGAACCGTATTTAACCTTTTTGTAGTAGAAGGTTATGGCCATATTGAAATCGCTGCAATGACGGGCATCACAGAAGGAACTTCAAAATCGCAACTGAGTAAGGCCAGGAGCATGCTGCAAAAAATGCTCCTCCAAAAAGAAACACACTATGAACAACGAAACACACAATAGCTGGCGGAGCAAACTGGACGAGCCGGCTGCGGAGCCAGGCTTCAACAAGGTCCTGGCATGGGATCGGCTGGAAGAGCGGTTAACGCCGCCCGCGAAAAAAAGATCCTATGCCTGGTACTGGCTGGCTGCTTCCTGCATTGCAGCGTTGTGTGTTCCTTTATTCCTGCAACGCACAGCAACCAAGGACACCGAACCCGCTGTCCCTGTTTCGATAGTCTTCGCTTCTCCGGACAAACAATCAACGCAAATCAAGTCGGACCCCATCCATCAGGAAGCAAACCCCAATAAAGAATTGATGCAAGCGTCTGCCCGACATAAACAGAAACCTGAAGCAACAACAAAAAAACTGCGTCCGGTACATACGTTGCCGCCCGTGGTTGCCATTATTGCATCACCGGATATTGTGCCGCCTGCCGATTCGGCAAAGTCCATCGCCATTGTTAGTCGATCATCCAAACAATTGAAAGTTGTTCAAATAAACGAACTGAAGCCATCCCCGGCAACAGCCATCCCTACGGCATCGGCCGGTGCCGTAAACGCCCTTCCTGATAAGAAACAAGGCAACGGAAAAAATATTTCCGGCAGTCTCTTCAACCTTAACATTCCACTCAAAACAAATTAACCATGAAATACATTGTACTGCTCATGGCCCTGCTTGCAGGTGCCGGCCAGGCAACCCATGCCCAAACAAACGAAAAGTTGTTTGACTTGCCGGATGATTATTTCCACCGACGATTCCTTATCGCCATGGGCAATGGCAATCAACTACAGGTGGAAGTGGTTCATCCGGACGACCTGCAATCCCTCACAGATATTGACTCCATCCTCGCCGTTTTTCTTCATGACTTCCGGCAGCTGCGTGATTCATTACAGGAGGAATTGCCCGCTAAACGAATTGACTACCGCATCGGAAGCGATGGTCAAAATAAATTGCGTGTGCAAACTGCCATTCCCGGCTCCGCCAGCTACCTCATCCAATCCGGAGATATCTCGGCCTTAAAACTCACACAGGATTCAATATTTATCATTGGAGAAGCGCGTCCAGTTCCTGGCAGGAAAACGTATCCAACGGCACCGCATCTTTATCGCCTCGGATTTTTTGTGAACCGCATCACTGACCTCGATAAATACACCGGCGGTTTGCTAAACGATAAAATAAAAAGCCTGAACAATGTTTCAAAGTCAATGTGGGTGATGGATAAATCCCGTCGCTGGCACATCGACAAAGGCGATCCTTCCGTTTCTGCGGAGCGACCCGCCGGATATACCGGCCCCAATGACGACTTCCTGCAACTGACTGCAGGAGCAGGATTACAGAACTATAAAAATTACTTCACGCCTTCCTTAAACGTCAGCGCCTGGTTGGTGTTCAGGAAACCCTTTATTACCTATAAGGCCGGGCTTAGCTGGGATACCTATTTCTTTTTTGCAAAGGATCCTCAAAACAAGCTACAGGCCTACCGTAATCATTTTTTGTCATTAGACCTGGAAGCCAGGCCCGCGCAACACGCTCCTGCCGGCACCGCACAGTTCACCCTTTTCCAGCACCTGTCCTTTGGCTATCTCATCAAACAAAATGGTGATTTTATGGACCCGCGCAGCTTCCGCCTTAGCACCGGATTGCTGAGCTGGTACGATGAACGCATTAAACTGGAACCAGTCGTATTTTTCCAGAATTTCTTTAAAAACGGTTCGCCGGGTCTTAGTTTGAAGATGGCTTTTTGAAGTAATAAGTTTTAAGTGCAAGTTTTAAGTAATAGGTTTTAAGTCTTTTTGATCTGGCGTGGGTTGAGGGGGTAGAGGTAAGAGGTAAGAGGTAAGCGGTAAGCGGCCAGGAAGTAAAAATGAATACTACAAATTACTAGTTGCCGGACGCATTCACGTTTGTGAATTCAAAAGAACTATTATATGAAACATACCCTGGCTACCTGTTGTTCTCTTTTTATTTTCCTTTCTGCAATGTTTGCGCAGAACACGATTCTATGGCGAATCAGTAAACAGGGTTTGAAAAACACATCGTACTTATTGGGCACCTATCATTTGTTCGGTTCCTCTTTTGTGGATCGATTCCCCGTGATCCAACAATCGCTGGCTGCTACTAACCTGGTCATTACTGAAACAAAGACCGACGCAGCAAAAGCCAGGAATTACTACAATGCAAGGCCTGTCTCAGATAGCTTGTTTATCGTTTTATCGGCCAGCGACAGCGAACAACTCATGCAGCTGTTTCCCCGCAACGAAAAATCAATTGATCTCAGAAAATTTACGCCCGGTGAATTGTTTCTAAAGATGCAGGCGGTCTATCCGCGCCTCAAATGCGATGTGCCGGGCAAAAACGATTCACTATTGATGGACAACTATATTCAGTCGCTCGCAGCGCGCGCTGCCAGGGACCAGTACTTCCTGGAAACGGATTCTTTGCAAATCGAAAAACTTCGCGACGCAACCCTTGCTTATGATTGGACATTTTTTAGAAAGAACGCCCCGCTGATCCTGGCCGATCTAAGAAGCAATCGATCCGATAAAAACCTTTGTACACTTGCGCGGCAATTTGCCAGCCTATCACCCGATTACGCATTAAAAACGAGCTGTGAATTATTCAAGGATAAAATGACCAATCAGGCATTGTTAACGACGAGAAATAAAGAGTGGATGCAAAAGCTGCCTTCATTATTGGATAACAATAACTGCTTTATTGCCGTAGGCCTCGGGCATTTGTTCAACCAATGCGGATTGATTCAATCTTTGCGCGAACTGGGCTTTGTGGTGGAACCGGTGCGTATGGAGGAAAGGCGATAGCTGTTAGGCGTTGGCTATTGGCGGTTGGCTATTGGCTTTTGGCTGCGTACGTCAATAAGCCAGGGATATGGTTCCGTACTTCGTTTTGGAATTGAGCTGCAAGCTGTAGGCTACAAGCTGCAGGCAGTTCCCGGTTGTGAAGCAAACCTGCATTCTTTATCGATGCACGCTCAGCCCAATGCGGGTTGCCGACTTTTTTACCTTTTAACTTTTGCATTTTCAATTGAACCGCCTCCTCCCCCTTACCCCTTACCTCTTACCTATTACCCAACACCGGATCAAAACACTTACAACTTAAAACTTATTACTTAAAACTTAAAATTATACGTCACCGCCGGTATCACCGGGAACAAAGAAACCTGGCGGGCTTCTACTTTCAGTGTATTATCGTAAGGACTGCCCGTTTGATCAAAGTAGATGAAATATGGATTGGCCCTGCTGTATACATTGTACACGCTGAACACCCAGCTGCCGTGAATTTTCCGTGGCCGTTTAGGAATAGGTGTATAGGTAGCTGCAAAATCGAGCCGGTGATAAGCGGGCAAACGATATTGGTTTACGCGGCTATACTCCTGCGTTAGTACGCCGCCAATGATGTAGAAACGTTCAGGCAAAGTGGTGGCATTACCGGTTCCGTATACGAAAACGCCGGACAGCTTCCATTTCTTGTTCAGTTCATAGGTAGCAACGGCGGATAAATCGTGCCGCCGATCGTACTTCGCGAAGTATTTCTCTCCCCCATTCAGCTGCGGGAACTGCCGCCAGGTCCAGCTTAACGTATATCCCAGCCATCCGGTCATGCGACCTTTGTTTTTGCCCACATACAGCTCAGCACCATAACTCCAGCCTTTACCAAAAACGAACTGCTTTTCGGGATCGGTGAGCGAAGGGGTGTATCCTTCTTTGTACTCGATCTGATTCCGCATGTCTTTGTAATACAGTTCCAGCGAAGTTTCGTAGGTATTGTCTTTAAAATTCTTAAAGAAGCCAGCGGCGTATTGCCAGGCTATCTGCGGCTGCACATAATAGGTACTCGGCACCCAAAGGTCTGTTGGCAATGTACTTCCGGCATTGCTCACCAGGTGAATGTATTGGAGGTTGCGCGTTACCGAAGCCTTTAGCGATGTGGCATCATTCAGTGCATAGCGAAGGGTAAAACGTGGCTCGAGTCCACCATAGGTTTTTACCGTTTTCCCGCGCGTGTATACCACGCTGTCCAGCTTGTTGCCATTTGCATCTTCGTCGTAGCGGGTATAAGGCCCCACCTGGGTGAAAGCGGAATAACGCAGGCCCAAATTCAACTTCAGCTTGTCGCTGAGTTCCCAGTCGTCCTGAATGTATACTGCCGCTTCCCTTGCATATTTGTTGTTGGCATTGTTGGGCCTGAACACCGTGGAATCCTGGCTGCCGCTTAAAACATTTGGTGTGAACTTGTGATAGGTATATAAACCACCGAATTTTACTTTATGCTGGGGGGCAGGGTAATAATCGAAATCAATCTTTGCATTCAAATCGCGGATACCAGAAGCAAGTTTGATGTTGAAATTGTTTTGGGCGGCATTGAAAGCAAAATTGTACTTATTGTAAACAAAGGTGGTATTAGCAAAGAGTCGCTGGTTAAATACATGGTTCCAGCGTAAGGTGGCGGTTGCATTACCCCAGGGAATATTGGCATTAAAGGAACGCCGGCTGTTGCGGAAATCAAATACATCTTTCCCGAAATAGCCACTCAGGTACAACCTGTCTTTATCGGATATTTTGTAGTTAATTTTTGTGTTGAGATCATAGAAATAATAACCCGACCCTGAAAAGGCACTCGACTTGGGCACAAACGGTTTGGCCAGTACATCGATATACGTGCGGCGCGCAGAAACAATAAACGATGCTTTGTCTTTTTTTACCGGGCCCTGGATAGACAGGCGCGAAGATATCAACCCAATGCCACCATCCACCTGTAGCTTATTGCTGTTACCGTCTTTCATCGCCACATCCAGTACCGACGATAGGCGGCCACCGTATTGGGCAGGCATTCCGCCTTTGATGAGGGTTACGTTTTTAATCGCATCTGAATTGAATACCGAGAAGAAGCCGAACAGGTGACCGGTATTATACACCACTGCATCATCCAGGATAATCAAATTCTGATCGGGACCACCTCCACGCACATACAAGCCCGTATTACCCTCTCCTGCATTGCGTATGCCGGGAAGCAGTTGCAGGGTTTTCAGCAGGTCAACTTCGCCAAGCAAAACCGGTAAGGCTTTTACTTTGGCTACCGACAGATCGAACCGGCCCATTTGCGCAGTTTTTACGTTTTCGTCCCGCCGCTTTGCATACACAACAACTTCCTGGCTGGCAGTCGCTCTAGGAGGCAACAAAAAGTTAAAATTCTGGTTCGAATTCAGCCTAATCAGGTAGCGCCGGCTCTCGTAGCCCACAAAGGAACACGTTACTTCATAGTCGCCTGCTTCAAGGGTAATCGAGTAGAATCCATAAGCGTTGCTGTTAACGCCCTTACCGCCCGTGCCTGCCTGCAAGGTGGCGCCAATGAGCGTTTCGCCAGTAAGCGAGTCTTTCACATACCCGCTCAGCGTATACCTGCTTTGCGCATGAAGGTTTCCATGAATAAAAAGGCATCCTAATAGAAAGGTGAAAATTAAGAAGGCACCGGCTTTCGGAACCCTGGGGGTCTTTTGTTGTGTCACTCACTTCAGCATTTGGTAATCTGGCAGCAAAATTAACCGAATCGGGCCGATTTCCTCCGGCCGTTCATCCATCGCCTGAAAAGATCACCAAAGGGCTAAACGGACATAAAAAAGCCGGGTAAGCAACTGTGCCCACCCGGCTACTGCGTACTATGTACCATTAACGCAGCTCCTGCAATTTTACAACCGTCGTATCCGTCTTTCTTTTTGTGGTATCGTGATCTTTCTTAGGCACCGTATCCAGCACAGATGCCTGGTTTTGAATTATCGCTTGTTGATGACCGTTAGTAGACATAACTGAATCGTTCGCAAACAGGCTCACCGCCGAAAATGCAGTAAAGACACTGCCAATAACCAATAACTTCTTCATGATTTCATAATTTTAAATGAGGTAATATCCCGTGTTAACCAACCATTGTGCCACAAAAGAAAATTGTTGATAAGTCGTTTTTGGCACGATTTGGGAGTGCGAAAGTTAATCCACAAAGCTGGTAGAGTAATTTTAGTCAAAGAAGAGAGGCGGGATATTGCCTGATTTCTTGATTTTTAGATTTCTGGATGTGGAAAAGCTGCTGGCCAATAGCTTCTGGCTGCTTGCAGGACACACAAATAGAAAATGAAGCGCATACCAACAGGAAAGAGCTTATAGAAGTATTGATTTTGGGATTTCGAATCTTCGTTGGGGTTGGTCCAGATACCTGATACCAGAAACAACATCGAAACAGGCACAGCGGGAAAATAGCAAGGAATTGCAATCGCAGCGACTGAAATTCGCACATCAGCACATCAGCACATCAGCACATCAGCACATTAGCACATTATCACATTAGCTAAAGCCCCATCCCGCTCTTCTGTTTTTTCAGATTTGCCAGCGAAGGATCCATTTTAATGGCCTGGTCGCAGAGTTGCATACCTTTTTCTTTGTCGCCCTTTTTCTGGTAAGCCATACCAATCATGTAGAGCGATTTGGCGTTTTGCTTGTCGTAGCTGAGGATACGGTCCCAGTAGTCGATTGCTTCCTGGTATTTGCCTGTTTTATAGAGGAGAGAAGCTACGCTGTTCAGGAGATCAAGGTCGGCCGGTTTTTTTTCCAGTACTTTTTTCAGTGCGTCAATGCCCTTGTCCAGCTGCCCGGCACCCTCGTAAGAAATCGAGAGATTTTCATAATAGTCATTATCGGTCCGGTAACCGCGGTCAGCCGCCAGCAGGTAATATTTGATCGCCGTTTTATCATCGGGAATGGCCGCGAAGTTGAGGGCTGTTTCGTACACCCAACGCGGTTTTGTCGTATCGAGCGCAATGGCCTTCAGAAAAAACGGCGCCGCATTGCGATAATTGCTCATCTCTACCATGCCACGCGCGATGGTATAAGGGATATCGGCATTGGCGCTATCGTTCTTTGCAGCCGCCTGGAGGAAGGGATAGGCCTGGCCATAGTCTTCCAGTTCGCTGTAACTCTTGCCTATAATGTATTCGGGATTGTTCCCTATTTTTTGTTGCTGCATTTTTTTTGCGGTAGCTATGGCGTCATTCCAGCGCCTGGTCCAGAAATAAAGGTTGGCCAATTGCTCATTGGCCTCTTTATCATCCGGAATCTTTTTCACCACTTCCTGGTAAGCAACAATGGCATCGGGATAGCGGCGCATGTCAACGGAGGCGTCGCCAAGTCCCCTTTGTGCATCTGTATTCGATGCATCAAACTGTAAGGCTTTGCGGTATTGTTGCGCAGCCACCAGCATTCGTTTCGACTGGCGGGCTTCATCGCCTTTTTTCAGATAGAACGCAGCGCTATCAGCATTTGGCTGGGCAGAGGCCGTTATAACAGCAAATACTACAGGAACGAGGAGGAGGTTTTTCATAACAGGCGGTTTACAGCACTTACTTGAGCACGATAGCCCCTAACGCGGGTAAATGCACATTTATTACAAACTTTTCGGTGTTTTTGTCCACCAGTTCGGTGCTGATATCGGGGTTAAAAACATCGCCGGTTCCCCAATACTTTGTTTCATTGCTGTTAAAGATTTCTTTCCACGCCGTTTTGCCAAATACTTCTATCTTCCAATCGCGCCGCACCACTGGTGTCATATTCAGAATAACCAGCAAATCATCGGCCGGGTTCTCCCCTTTTCTCCTGTAAACGGCCACAGACTCCTGCCGATGGTTCAAATCGATCCATTCAAATCCATCCTGCCGGAATTGTTGCTCATACATCGCAGGTTCGCTGCGGAGCAAATGGTTCAGGTCGCGCACACAAGCCTTCATGCCCTGGTGCGGCTCGTAAGCCAGCAGGTCCCAGGGTAGCTCGCTCTTGTAATTCCACTCGAGCGTACTGGCAAATTCATTTCCCATAAACAACAATTTGCCGCCGGGGTGTGTGAACATATAGCTGTACAACAAGCGCAGGTTGGCAAACTTCTGCCATTCATCGCCCGGCATTTTATAAATCATGGGCGATTTGCCGTGTACCACTTCATCGTGGCTCAACGGCAGCATGAAATTTTCATCGTAATAGTACATCATGCTGAATGTAAACTTATCCTGATGGTCCTGCCTTGCCAGTGGATCGAGTTTAAAGAAGTCCAGCGTATCGTGCATCCAGCCCATCATCCATTTCATGCCAAAGCCCAGTCCGTCATCAAACGTGGGCCTGGACACGCCCGGCCAGTCGGTCGCCTCTTCCGCGATCGTTTGCACATCGGGAAAATCCCTGAAAATGGTTTCATTCAGATCTTTGATAAATGCAATCGCTTCAAGATTGCCATCGCCTCCAAATTCATTGGGTTCCCATTCGCCTTCCTTTCTCGAATAATTCAGTTTAAGCATCGATGACACAGCATCCACCCGCAACCCGTCTGCATGAAACAAATCGAGCCAGCACCGGGCGCTGCTGATCAGGAAAGATTTTACTTCTCCTCTTTTATAATTGAATATATAGGAGTTCCAGTCGGGATGGTACCCCTTGCGCATATCGGCATATTCATAGGTATGTGTACCATCAAACATAAATAACCCATGTGCATCATACGGAAAATGCGAAGGCACCCAATCGAGTATCACACCAATACCGGCCTGGTGAAAAGCATCTACCATGGCTGCATATTCCTGTGGTGAGCCAAAGCGCGAAGTAGGTGCAAAATAACCGGTGCCCTGGTAACCCCAGCTGCCATCAAAAGGATGTTCCATTACAGGCATGAACTCTACATGTGTAAAGCCCATTTCTTTTACATAAGGAACCAGGCGTTCGGTAATTTGGGCATAGGTATTGTAGGCTTCTTCATCGTTCTTGTCGGGCCGCATCCAGCTGGCCAGGTGCACTTCATAAACAGAATAGGGAGCACTGAGCGCATTGTGCTTTTTCCGGTCTTTCATCCACTGTTCATCCTTCCATTCATATTCGGTTTGCCAGGTAATGGATGCGGTAAAAGGGCGCTTCTCCCAAAAATGAGCAAAGGGGTCGCCTTTGTCTAATGTAACGCCCTGGTACCCATGAATATGGTATTTGTAGGCTTCGCCCGATGCAATACCCGGAATAAATCCTTCCCAGATACCCGAATTATCCTGCCGTACTTTTAAAGGATGAGATTCTTTGTTCCAATCATTGAAATACCCCACCACTGAAACAAATGTGGCATTGGGTGCCCATACCGCAAAATAAGTACCGGCTTCATCCAGCAGCGTTAATTGCTTATTGCCGAATAATGTGTACAAACGATAATGGGTACCCTGCTGAAAGTTT
>JAGWTK010000470.1 GCA_028876035.1 Bacteroidota bacterium | reverse complement strand
ACGATCATTGTAGCAAACGGCCAGCAGGTAGAGGTTGTGGGAGTCGTAGGTCATTTTCACCATGGTTTTTACCTCGGCCAGGCTGGTGTCCATGGGCAGCACCATAAAGAACGGACTTGTACTATCGCTCACCTGCCAGGCGGCTTCGTCGTCCATGCCATCAATTTGCACCGGCGTTACAGCTTGCCGGATATTCAGCCGGTAATCAGGGTTTTTTGTTTGAGCAAACAGGTGCAGGTGCAGAAAGATCAATGATAAAAGGGAAATATAGCGAAGCATGCAGTTAGTCTATAACGCAAAATAATGCATTGGAAGCACGGAAACTGCTGTCTGCCATCAATAAAAAAGCCCCCGCCGGAGCGGAGGCCTGATGAGGTAAGCTTTTATTGGTTTATTTCAGAATGATCGGGAATGTAAAACCGAGGATTGTAACGGTTGCATCGGCATCACAACCACTGTTTCCATAGTCGAGCGTGCGGGTGGGTTTGCCTTCCGGCGTTACATCTACCGAACCACTTTCAAACCAGCGGCAATTCATTTTACGTACCAGTGGCTTTACAATGGTAAGGGTATACGATTTACCGGAAGCGTTGGTACCTGAGGCAGAACCAGTGATTGAATATGCATCGTCTGCCAGGTTAAGCGGGGTATCGTAACCTGCTGTCCATTCACGCTGGCGGGTAGATACCCAGGTAATGGTGCCGGCGCCATTGGCCTTAATGATTTGTCCGTTTACTTCCACCTGGTAAACGGGGTGACCAGCACCATTCAAACCCTTGTTGGTAATCTTCTTGGTACCTGTAAGCTGGTTATCATTTACAAAATAGTTGTTGAAGGAAATATTGATGATGGTACCTACATCGCGGTAACGGCCGGTAAAGCTTACCAGGATTTTTCCACGACGGCTGCGACCATCGTTACACACACAATTGGTTGCGCCAAAATCGATGGTCACCAAATGCGGATTACTTACTGTATCAACTGTCACAGTGGCGCAGCCTGAACCCAGTGAACCTTCTTCACGTGCATCGCTCATGAGGCGAACGTTGACTGCACCACCGATCGATGCCTGATCGGAAATAGTAGTAACATCATTAAAACTGGATTCTGCCAATGCACTGTTTTCTGCGGATTCAGTGTCTGAATCTTTGGACGAGTCCTTTTTACAGGAAGTAAACAGCATGGACGATGATATTACCGTTGCGGCAATAAAAATGGAGATTCTTTTCGCGTACATAAGGTAGTGTTTAAGTTTTACAGGGGATAAGACCCGGCGTGGATACCCGGGTTTAAAACGCATTAAAAGAAATTTTGGTGTACCGGGCAGTATCGCCGTACAAAAAGCATTCATTTGGGCCATACGGACATAAAAAAGCCGGCAATTTTGCCGGCTTTTCATCTATTTCTTCCCAATCCGGGAATTACATACTGGTTTCTTTTTCTTGTAACCAACCGGCCCTTCCGTAACCTGGAATCACATGCCGTTCGCTATGGTAAGACGAGCGCACAAGTGGACCACTTTCTACATAGTCGAGTCCAAGGCCATAGCCAATTTCGCGCAGTTCGGCAAACTCATCAGGGTGAACGAACCGTTCTACGGGCAGGTGCTTTCGGGTGGGTTGCAGGTATTGACCGATGGTTACTACATCGCAGCCATTATCTGCCAGGTCGCGCAGGGTTTGAACAACCTCTTCTTTTTTCTCACCCAGTCCCAGCATAATGCCGCTTTTTGTACGCATTCCGCCTTCTTTGAGGGTGCGAATTACTTCCATACTGCGCCAGTACTTTGCCTGGATTCGAACCTGCCGGGTGAGACGCTCGACCGTTTCAATATTATGCGACACCACTTCGGGTGCTGCTTCGATGATACGTGCAATATTCTCTTTCTCGCCCTTGAAATCCGGGATCAGCGTTTCCAGCGTTGTGCCGGGATTCAGTAGTTTTACCGCCCTGATCGTGTTGAACCAGATAATAGAGCCACCATCTTTTAACTCGTCGCGGTCAACAGACGTGAGGACTGCATGCTTTACTTTCATGAGGTAGATGGCTTCTGCCACCCTTTGGGGCTCGTCCCAGTCAACCGGGTCCGGTCTACCTGTTGCTACTGCACAAAATCCGCAACTGCGTGTACAGGTATTGCCCAGGATCATAAAGGTAGCCGTGCCTTCGCCCCAGCATTCACCCATATTCGGACAGTTACCACTTTCGCAGATGGTATGGAGTTTATGGGTATCTACTAATCCCCGCACATGCCGGTAACTCTCGCCTGTGGGCAATTTTACCCTTAGCCAGGATGGTTTTTTGGGTTTGGCATCTGGAGCAACTGGTAGAGAAACAACGGGTAGTTCCTGCATGGTGAAAAAGTATTGTGATGATTCTTGCCTTACAATCGACCTGATTGATAAACAGGAACAGGCAAAAATAGTTCAGGAGGCTGATTTTTCCATGCGTGGGGAAAACGGCCCTGGTTTACTTGCGCCGCCCAATCAACAGGGTAACGTACGCGTTGAAGAAGAATGTTTTTGGCTTTACGTAGATCAGTTGCTCCACTTTACCAAAATAGTATTCTGCATTGATACCCGCTTCGATGGCCGATACGGTTTCGTTAAAGCGACCATAGTCGAAACGGAGTGCAGCTTTGGCGTGCAAACCTGGTTTCACTTTTACTTCATTCCAGCCATGGGTAAAACCAGAGGCGCCAATCAGCGCATAGGTATTACCGTCAGCTGAATCAGTGAACTTTTTGCGGAGCTGTTCGCCGGTTGCTGTATTCTCAACATCTACCAGGTAGGGTTTTACCAGTCCCACAGAGATGCCACCTGCATAGATGGCAGATACAGCCACCCCGCTCTTATTGGCTTTCCCGCCGATAAGGTATTGCTGGCCAAGGCCCAATTTAAACTGGTAAAAATTATTGGCCTTACCCCATACTACGGAATTAATCTGCCCCGTAAAAAGATTCTGGCTGCTGGCAGTCTTCTCTTCTTTAGGATTCTTTTTTTCATTGAGCTCAAACTGGTACAAAAGGGTCTTGCGGGGTGATTTGTATTTGCCTTTTTCAAAAGAAAGGCCGTACCCATCGGTATTGAGCTTAATGCCAAAGATGTTTTGCTTTTTGAAAATTGGCTCTCCTTCCTCTTCCTGCTTCAGCAAAGCCGCAATGCGCTGCCGCTTTTCAGATTTGCGATCCGGCTGACCAGGTTGGTTCCCGGTTGATTTTTTATAAGGGCTATTATCCTGTGCGAACGTAGAAGATAGTGCAGCTGAAAGCGTGATAAGGATCGCAAAAAATTTCTTCACTACTTTGTTGTTTAAGCTATTGCCGTAAATTTAAACAAAAATAACCGAGGAACACCGCATTTAACATTTTTA
>JAGWTK010000469.1 GCA_028876035.1 Bacteroidota bacterium | reverse complement strand
CGCAACCAGCAGGCCAATGGCCGAAAACTGGTTGTTCAGCACGAAAGCCAGTATGATAACGCGCTCTGCGATACCAATCCATTTACCGGCATTGGCCAAACTTTCACCGTCGGTTATTTTATCGCGCCATTGCTGGGTAAGCTGACCAATGAGTATGCCAGCGGGTGTAGTTACAAATATAAAAGCGGCGGTTTTTAACCAGAATGACGGGAGCGCATTGAGCTGGAGCCATTGTTGTTTCCAGTCTTTCCAGGTTTGAAAAAGCAGTACCCAGGCGACAAGGATAACCACAATGTGAATCACCTGGTCGATCAAGAACCAGGTAGCAGTACGGCGACGGTAGGATTTCCAGCCATCTGTGAGCACATGGGCGATTGTAATGAATATGACAACGGGCAGATGGCGAAAGCCGGTAATAAAGGCAGCTGTAAGGCCCGTTACGGCGCCATGCAGGTAGAGTCCTTTTGAACGAAAATGCTTTTGGTACCGGTCTTCTACCCATGAAGCTGGCTGAAATACAAAATCCGACAGCAGGTGCGCCAGCAACAGCTTAAAAAGCCAGGTGAGTCCTTCGTTCATGACATCAGGTTTATCAGATTCGTATAATGCATTAGTAACACTTCGATGGCCGGCCAGTTTCCTGCTGTGGCGTGCTGGTGCACCGTGCTTTTTGATTTCCTGAGCTGGCGGGCCGTATCCTGCTGGCTTCGGCCACTGAGCAGCTCAAGTATAACGGCGGCCTGCTTTGCCGTCATCTGGTCAAAAATACTATTTCCCCAGGCGGCAATCACCTGAAATCCCTCGGCTGCCAGGGGCTGACTGCAGCCAATGGCAAGCCTGGCGTTCGACCGGACCATGCGATCAAAAGTGCGGCCCGACAATACAAAGGCCGGATCTTTGGCCATGCCTGGCCGGCCGGTCGGCTTACTGGCTTTACCGATGCCAATACTCATTCTGATGTCGGTTTCCGCAGTGGCAATGGCGATAGCCCGGCATTGCATCAGGAGACGAAGCGCCTGCGTGGCGTCTGACAGGAACACCTGGAAACTATCACCCCTGTAAAATTCGTAAACGGTCCCCTGCAGCAGGCGCTGCAGTGCCCGGATAAGCTTTCGGGCAAGGGGAGCGGACAATCGGGTGGAATCGACTATGTCGGCTGTCAGGACAGCCTGTTGTTGCCTTTGCGCCATCGCAGGTAATCTTTTTATTCGTACAAAAATACGAATTATATTTCAATTCGTATAAAAATACGAATTATAAATTAAGTTCGTATAAAAATACGAACCTGTTGAAATGGCAAAAAAAAGCGCCCGGGAACACCGGGCGCTTTAAGCAAGATTTGCATTACTCCTTCATAATCATCCGCCGAACGCGGATGTTATCTTTCGCATATTCCAGGATATAAATGCCGGCCGCGAGTTCCTGCAAACCGACCCGAAGCGGCATACCACCCGCCGTAAATTGACGCAGCATTCGCCCATCAGCCGTATACAACCGGACCAAACCACCCGCAGCTGCGCCTTCCACCACCACAAACTGATGCGCAGGATTAGGATACACGTTAAATCCTCCACCCATACCGAGGCTTAGCTGCCTGATCACTGAGTAGGTAAAACTGCCGTCTTTGTCTACCATTTTCAGCCGGTAATAATGCACCCCTGCACCCGGATTCATGTGCAGGAATGAATAAGTATGTAACCCAGTAACATTTTCAGCCGCAACAACACCTGCAGAACGGAAACTCCGTCCATCATCACTATGCTCAATCTGGAAATAATCTGTGTTCACTTCATCAGATGTCTTCCATTGAAGCAATACATCTTTTACCTGCACAGCAGCCTCAAACTGCAGGAGATGAAGGGGAAGCGCTGCACTCACACTGGTTACTGTAAAGGGCGAAAAATGAGTGTATCCAGCCTGGGTATAGCTGTACCAGCCCGATGAAATACTGTCGGCTGGTCCCGCAGCGCCCGTTGTCCAGTTACCTGTATAATGGGCTACTCTCGACAGATTGCGGTTGAAGCCTGCTTGTTCATCAGCCGGGCTCCAGAACAGCGTGACCGATGCATTACTGCCGCCCGGCACATCTTCCTCGATCAACCAGGTTCGGTTCACATAGCCCGATTTCAGCGAGTCACCACTGCTTCCATTCCGCAGCACCCATGGATACACACCCACAGAAAAATTATCCTGCACACCGGTATTCACAATCCTTACAAAATTGGGAGCACCCAAACTTGCACCCACCGGGAATACATTGTCTTGCTGGGGTGTAACCAATCTCAACCTGCCCAATCCATTGGTAACAACAAAATGCAACGAATCAAAATTGGTAACAATGCCGTTTACGGTGAGGTCATAGTCGTCCAGGATAAGTTTACCTCCTATCCAACCCGGCAGTTGATCCTGCACTGCTGCTTTCATATCCAATCCCGCATTTAGCACCAGGGATTTTTTCATTCGCACGACTGTGCTGTACGCAAGCGTATCGCTGTTGTTCAGCAAATCGAATTCGGCCGGAGAACAACCCGCTATCTGTGCAATAACGGTACCGCTGCCTGTTAAAAACAGCATCCGTTTACTTACCGTCATACTACCGCCGGCCGCCAGTGTAAATTGAACGCTGTCAGTTGCAGTGAGTGCATGGCTACTATCATAGATCATAAACCTTACCCATGCGCTACCCTGCTGTACACCATTATTTTTTACAGCGAATAGTACCGTTACACTGTCGCCCGCACTAAAGCCCCCGGGATTAAAACTAATCGACCGGTCCTGCGCCTTTGCCATATCCGGTGCATCGCCCACAATCAGCGCGCGGGTTGCCACATTATTGTCTTCCCTTTCTTCAGCCAGTTCATTTAAAGGATCCGCCACGATCTTCATCAGCTTTACGCCAGCAATGATCGATGAATAGCTGGCCGTGGCCGCAACCGTTGTATCTGCACCAGGCTGCAGCGCATTGATGGGAACATCGTTGCCAAGTTGAATATCATCCACCATAAAACGCAGCACGCTGGCACTGGTTGGTTTACCACCGCTATTGCGCACGGTTCCGACAATACTGATATTCTGCCCTGCATTCGGATTCAGGCTGGAAGGAGAAATGTATTGTGACAACACCTCAAAATCCGGCTTGCTGTCGACCACCCGAATGTAAAAACTGCCTGTATTGTTTGTTTCGTCTGCTTCGCAAATTCCGTTCGCGGTATCTGTCACTACAGAAACGACGTAGTCGCCCGGAACAGTAAACATATGACTAAACGAACCAAAAGATGCGAATGCCTCTCCTGCCCTTACAACAGGGATACTTTCATTGCCAATCGCTGTACCAGACAGGATATACGTCACCGTTGCATCTTTCACATCGCGTAGTCCAATGTT
>JAGWTK010000468.1 GCA_028876035.1 Bacteroidota bacterium | reverse complement strand
TGCAGGTCAGATACCGGCAATGGCAGCAGCATTTTTACAAAGCCAGCAATCAATGCGCCCGGGTCTGCAGGATTGGGGAACTGTTGCGCGTAGGCAATTGAATCGATTTTAATATACGTCAGGCTGTAGTCTTCGAGCTGATTGCCATTGTTTGCATAATAGTTCAGGCTGCGGGCGCGCTTTTGTATGGTATTGCTGTTAATCCACGCCTCATAGAATACAGGTTGCTGGCGATAAGCGGGCCAGCCGGATACATCTGTTGGGTCGGCCAGTTTTTGCCCCGTTTCATCGCATTTCACTTTAAAATGTTTCCAGTATTTATAACGCGTGTCGAGGGGCGCATCCGGTATACCAATGCCAAATTCCCTGATCATTCCCACATACAAATCAATCGGACTCTTGATCACACAACCCCGGTTTGCCTGGTCGAAAAAATGTTCGCTGTTGAACAAAGCACTTAGTACCGGCGTGATCTCATAATTATTGCTGCGCATGATTTGTGCAAGCGGCGTGATGATGTTTTGTTCTTCCGCGTCTTCGATTACATAATACACAAACCAGCGGTAAAGGCAGCGGCAGAGATACTTCGCTGCTTCGTCGGTGGAGAGGATCATATCCAGCAGGTCATCGGTTTCGTACTGACCATCCTGTCCGCTCCGGCCCGTAATTATTTTGTTGCCATAGAACGCGGAGAATTGTTTATTTCCGGTGTCGTGCTGTTCGCCGTCGAAATAGGTGGCAAAAGAGCCGTCGGTCAGTTGTTGCCGGCGCCAACCTGTTAACACCCGGGCGGCCTGCTTTACGTCGTCTTCTGTATAGAGAGAGGCGGGCCCTTTTCCTACGGTAAACAGTTCCTGCAGTTCCCGCGCATAGTTCTCGTCGGGCGCAGAGGCTGTATTGAGATAACCGTTCAGGAACCGCAGCATGTGGGGATCAATTGTGATGGCTTTGATCATGGTGCGAAAGTTCCCGAGTGCATTCAGCCGAATGGTATCGTAGTGTTTCCAGATAGCCTTGGGGTCATTGAATTCATTGGTACGGGCCCCGAAATGATTGGCCCAGAACAAGGTTAGCTTTTCCAGCACATGCGTGGGCTGGTTTATCATCAAACCGAACCACCAGGGTTTGAAAGAGTATTCTGTACGATAGAAGTTAAGCGTATTGTCGAAGTTTTCTACACCGGGAAAATACACCCAGGAGTCGCCGTAGGGGCAGCCCTGTGTATCGGGGAACTCGGGCTGGTAATTATTAACGGGGGTAGTCGCCGGGTATTGGGCGTTGTACAACAGGAAATTCACTGCGTCGCTCACATTGGTCATTGTATTCAATGTGTCGAGCGATGATTTACTAACGCTGAAGGTCAACCGCCGCAGCAGGTGAAGCGACATATCTTCGGTAAGTGGTCCGGTAAAAGGACTGAGCGTCGTGCTGGTTCTTGCACCTCCAAAACCGGGAAGCGCTTTGTTGGCGTAGCGCTCGAAAAATGGGTCCGGCCTGTTTGCTGGTTTGTTCCTGTCGCCGGATTCGCCTGAAAAAAGGGTAAGTACTTCCCTTCTGGAAATTGTTTTGTCCATAATATCGGTTGAAAATCTGAGCCGGTTTCAAAAAAAAGGCAGCAAAGCAGCAGTCGTGCCGGGTTTCGGTAATGGCAAACAGGTAGTCCGGCCTCTGGGGCTGGGAGCTATACGGGTAAAATTAGTATTTTCCGATCATCCTTTGCTGGTGAGCGAATTAAAATTATACCCCCAAGTTGTTCACATTTTGGTGGTTAATGCTTTCTTTTTCAAGGGGTTGAACGAGGCGGAGAATTTCACTATAATTTTATCAGTGCCGGCCTCGCAAATCTCACCCAAAAATGTAATTTTAGCCAGCAGTATTGCTGCCCCGGTGGTTCTTTTTCATACCTGGATCGCTGGTACAAGAAGTACAATCAATTCTGCACTTACTACCCCATTAGCATTTTAGTAAAGTAAAATTGTGTTGTATGTATTCTTATTCATTGATGGAAGCTGGATGCTATTATTTGATTCAGGAGAAAGAAGACGCAGGTATCAGCCTGGTTAAAATAAACGTGGAATCTGATCAGTGCGTGTACATTTCACGCTACGATGAAATTGAAGTGCAGGAATGGAAACGCAAAACGGATCCCATTCATGATATTATTGAGCTGCTCAGCGACGAAAAGGTAAAAGAATGGGAGACGGTATTCAACAGCAGCCGCGATGCCTACTACGAGGAAGATGACGAATAAAGAAACTCATTTGTAAATGATTTCTGTTTCGGATTCACTGCCTATTCGCTAATTTGCCGGTTCATTTTTTCTTTCTTGATCAGCCAGCATTCTATACAGCAGATTCTAAGCCGCATTGATATCATCGATGTGATAGGCGGTTTTATAAAACTTAAGAAAAGGGGTACCAATTACCTGGGACTTTGCCCGTTTCACAACGAAAAAACCCCTTCGTTCACCGTAAGTCCGGCCAAGGAAATCTACAAATGTTTTGGTTGTGGCCGTAGCGGTAATACGGTGGGGTTCCTGATGGAGCATGAGAAGTATAGCTATGCTGAAGCCCTGCGCTGGCTGGCGGCAAAGTACAATGTAGCGATTGAAGAAACCGAAAGCAGCCCCGAACAAAAGGCCAAACAGCAACTCGCCGACAGCCTGTACATCATTAATACGTTCGCACAGAAATTCTTCGAAGACCAGCTGTTTAATACGGATGAAGGACGGGATGTGGCGCTGAGTTATCTGCAGCACCGCGGTTTCAGGGAAGATACCATCCGGCATTTTCAGCTGGGTTATTCACCCGAGAACAGGTATGCCTTTACGAAAAAGGCGCTGGAAGGACAATTCAATCCCGACAACCTGCTGAAGACCGGACTGGTCAACAACCGCAATGAAGAACTGCAGGATAATTACCGGGGAAGGATCATATTTCCGGTGCACAACAACAGTGGAAAGATTATCGGCTTTGGTGCGCGGGTGATCAAAAACAATGATCGGGCACCGAAATACATCAATACACCAGAGAACGAACTCTATCTTAAAAGCAAGATTCTCTATGGCACGTATTTCGCCCGTATGGCGATCGATAAAAACGATGAGTGCCTGCTGGTGGAAGGTTATACCGATGTGATTTCTCTCCACCAGGCGGGTATCGAAAACGTGGTGGCGAGTGGCGGTACTTCCCTGACGCCCGACCAACTCCGGCTGATAAAGAAATATACCAACAACCTTACGATCATCTACGACGGTGATTCTGCGGGTATCAAAGCGGCCATGCGCGGACTGGACCTTGCACTGGAAGAAGGGTTGAACGTACAGTTGGTGTTGATACCCGACAAAGAAGATCCCGATAGTTATGTCAATAAAATAGGGCCCGCTGCATT
>JAGWTK010000039.1 GCA_028876035.1 Bacteroidota bacterium | reverse complement strand
CCTTTCCTTAATACGGAGGTCGCCTGGGATAATAGCCAGCAGAATGACCAGTTTGCGAGTGCAAACATTTATGATAACAAATTGAAATTTGCTTTTAAAAATGTTACTACAGTTTTCGGAAGCGATTGGCTGCGGGTACCCATTGGCAGGCCGGTGTACACCGTAGATATCAGCAGGCTGATGACTGACAAACTGCTGAGCCCGGCAGAAACAGGGGAACAACAGCTAAAGAGTAACGGAACAGTTTCATCCGGTGGGGCTATGATGATGAAACTGCCACTGTCAAATGCCAATAAGAACCAGTCGTTCACTTTCAATGCGGGATATCAAAGCATTGTTTGGGATAGGGAAAAATACATCTATGCCGACTATCGGCTCATGAAAGACTTTTCAAATGCCGTGTACTGGAACGCCGGGTACTTCAATGGCTGGTCTGCCAAAGCTGCTGAGAATTTCCTGTCGCAACAGGGCGGTGATCTAAATCTTGCTTCAAATTCAATGGGTGGAAATGTATCAATTCCATGGAATAAGTTCTACTATCTCTATACTGACCCGATTTATTCCAAGCTGATCCGAAGCCTCAATGATCTGCCTTATCAACCATTTCCAAAAGGAACCCGAACCATGTCTTTCACCTATAGTCCCGGGAACCTCAGCGGCACTGCGATTAAAAAGTCGTTCACCTATTAAAAAGATGTTATGCTACAAAGATCTATTATAACCTGCTTCCTGTTCGCGTTCGCGCTTATGGTGAACGGGCAACAGCAGAAAGTTGCAGGATCGGATAAGTTCAACGGCAATCCTGGCATGCTGCATTGCGGGATAAGAGTCATTGCCCGTGCTTATGACGACTCTGTGGTATTGCGTTGGGCGCCACAGGAAGCCTGGGCCTGGTCAAAGCTGAATACCGTCGGTTACCGAATAGAGCGCATCGATCTTTCGGTTCGGGATCAGCCAAAAACAGTATTACTTACTACAGTAGCGCTAAAGCCTTATTCGCTGGAAAAATTCAAAACTGTTTTTGCGAAAGAAGATAACTATGCAGCCATAGCAGCACAATGTTTATACGGAAAGAACTTTAATAATAACATACGCCAGGCAAATGGAGGTATCGAAGATCGCGCTGCGGTTTCAGATGCACGTTTCAGTTATTTACTGATGGCTGCAGATTTCGATAGCAGGGTTGCCGGGGCAAGCGCGCTTCGTTTCAATGACAAATCCGCTTTGAAAGGCGGTAAATATCTCTACCGGGTAATGCCTGCTGGCGGCATTACGCAAGGAAGGATCGATACGGGGGCTGTTTTAATTACGAATGCGAGAATTGATCAACCGGCACATCCCGAAATTGGTGAAGCGATTGCTTTTGACAAGACTGCGGAAATTCACTGGAACAGGGCGGGCCATGAAAGCTGGACAGGTTTTTTTGTGGAACGAAGCGAGGATGGTGAACATTTTCGTCCGCTGACGAATGTGCCTTTTGTTTCTTCGCCACCTGACACATCGGTAATGAAAAAAGATTCGGCGGCTTCGCGGTTATTCGCACTCTTGCAGATGCAATATGTTTATGCGGACAGCCTGCCGCAGAACTACAAAACCTATACTTATCGTATTCGTGGAATTGATCCATTTAGCGAACTGAGCGGATATTCCAACCAGGTAACAGTGCGCGGAAAGGATCTTACACCGCCGGTACCGCCTGCTCTTTTAACGCCAACGTTTCTTGGTAACCGGAGTCTTCGCATAAGCTGGGTAAAAGAGAGGCCGGAGGCCGATTGCCGTGGTTATTTTATTACCCGTGCACACTCGGTAAATGGTCCTTACGAAACCATCAATAAAGAACTATTACCGGTAACCACTACTTCATATACTGACGGGGATGCCTATGCGCATGGAGGTACTTACTATATCGTGGCAACGGTTGACACTGCCGGAAATGTTTCATCGTCTATGCCGGTAATGGCCTATGTGCCGGATAAGACGCCCCCTGCAGCCCCGGTGGGCTTAAAGGGAAAGATCGACAGGAACGGCCTGGTAACGCTCACCTGGGATGCAAATAGAGAAGAAGATGTGCGCGGTTACAAAGTGTATTTCGCAAACGCCGATAATCACGTATTTACGCAAATCACTTCGGAGCCTGATTCACTGACCAACTTTGTAGATTCGATTACATTGCGAACACTTACAAAGAACATCTGGTATAAAGTAGTGGCGGTTGATGATAATAATAATCATTCGGAGTTTTCCCAGGTGCTAAAGCTAAAGAAGCCGGATCTTGTGCCACCTACGCCACCGCAGGCTACCAATGTGGTGGCTGGCAGCAGGGGCGCCGAAATGGACTGGATACAAAGCAGTAGCGAAGATGCGGTTGAGTACCTGGTGTATCGGTCTGAGAACAATGGCCTCCGCACCCTGGTGGCAAAATTTAAACACCAGCCTGACCAAACTGCCTTTCATTTCAGCGATACATTGGTAAGTTCGGGTCTTCACTACCTGTACACTGCTGAAACTGTCGACGAAGACAGCCTTCATTCCCCACTATCGATCCCCGTTAGCATAGTTGTACACCTGCGGCATGAGCGTCCTGCAATCACAGGGTTGAAAGCCATGTTTGACGAGAAGCAAAGAAAGATGATGCTTGCATGGGCATACCAGGCACCGGAAGAATTCTTTTTTGTTTTATTGAGGGGAGAAACAAAAGAGTCGCTGGTGCCGCTGCGATCGCTGGACAAGAACATTCAGCAGTTCAACGATTTCTCTGCATTGTCCGGCAAAACATATTGGTATGCGATTCGCGCCGTGTTTAAGGACGACAAAGGAGATACAAAATTGTCTGATCCGGTAATGGTTACTATTCGCTGATGACAGGGCAACAGCGTTTTAAGCCAGTTTTTCTTTGAAGAATTCAATCGTCCTTTGCCAGGCCAGTTCGGCAGCTGCCTTATCATACCTCGGTGTTGTATCGTTGTGGAATCCGTGGTTGACGTTGGGATAGATATATGCTGTGTACGCTTTATTGTTTGCTTTCAGCGCGGCTTCATACGCGGGCCAGCCCTCGTTTACCCTTGTATCAAGTCCGGCATAGTGCAAAAGAAGCGGTGCCTGAATTTTTGCGGCGTCTTCAGCAGATGGTTGTCCGCCATAGAAAGGAACGGCAGCCGAAAGAGTGGGAATACGCACTGCCATCATGTTTACAATCCATCCGCCAAAACAGAAACCAACTGCGCCTATTTTGCCATTGCAATCTTTATAGGTTTTGAGAAATTCATAGCCTGCAATAAAATCTTCCAGCATTTCATCGCGGTTGCGTTTGCTTTGCAGTTCGCGGCCTTTGTCGTCATCGCCCGGGTAACCTCCCAGCGGGGTGAGGGCATCGGGTGCAAGCGATACAAATCCTGCGAGTGCTGCTCTGCGCCCTACGTCTTCAATATGCGGGTTCAGTCCGCGGTTCTCATGTACTACTACAATTCCACCCAGGGGTCCTTTTGCTCCGGCTGGCCGGCTCAGCAGGGCTTTGATGCTACCCCCGCCTTTGGGTGAAGGGTAGGTTATATATGTAGATTCGATGCGCGGATCGTCGGCTGCAATTTGAACCTTTCCGCTGTAGTCGGGCATCAGGAAGCCCATTAATGCAGAAACGGTGATTCCGCCCACGGCATAGGCAGACAACTTTTGAACAAAGTCGCGCCGGTTAATGCGGTTGTGTGCATAGTCATCGTAGAGGTCGAAAACTTCCTGGCTGACCTGTGCCTTTTGGATATCACTCATACATGCCTGGTTTGTGTTACTGTAAGGTACGATGATCCCCTTGCAATGCACACGCGAATTTCGTCCTGATGATTGTGTAGCCAGGAAAAGAAAGTTTCTATCCGTCGCCAAATCCTGGTGTGCCGGGGAGGTTTTGGCGATTGTTAGGGATTGCTATTACTCGCCAAATCTTGTAATTTTTACCTACATTTGGCGGATAATAAAACCAGCTCCTATGGATGTACTGATTGGAAGAGAAGAGGAAAAAAGCCGGCTCCGGGAAGCACTTGATTCAGGTGCGCCGGAACTGATTGCCATTTTTGGCCGCCGACGGGTCGGAAAAACATTCCTGGTAAGGCAATACTGCAAAGACCAGCTGGTGTTCGAATTCACCGGCGCCCGTGACGCAGGACTTGCAGAACAATTGGAAAATTTTCAAAAGGCCCTGCAAAAAGCCACTGGCCGGCGTTTGTACAAGACGCCGGGGAAATGGGCGGAGGCTTTTGATCAGCTCACCGACTTTCTTGAACGCCGGCTCAAAAAAGAGCGAACCGTCATTTTCCTGGATGAGTTTCCCTGGCTGAATACGCATAAATCCGGATTTCTTTCTGCATTTGATCACTGGTGGAACAGCTGGGCAAACCAGCAAACGAAATTGGTGGTGATCATTTGTGGGTCTGCGGCTTCCTGGATGATCCGGCATATTGTCAACAACAAAGGCGGTTTGCACAACCGGATTACCCGGAAGATCCGGCTAATGCCCTTTAACCTGCGGGAGACAGCTGCCTATTTCCGCGCAAGAAATATACAGCTCGACCACTACCAGATCATACAATTGTATATGGTGATGGGCGGGGTGCCCCACTACCTCAAAGAAGTAAGAAAAGGCGAAAGTGCCGCGCAAACCATCGACCGGGTGTGTTTCACCAAAGACGGTGCACTCTACAGTGAATTCGCGAACCTGTACCACTCTTTGTTTGAGGACGCGAGCCGGCACATCGCGGTGGTGAAAGCACTGACCCGCACCAAAACCGGGATGACCAGGAGCGAGCTGATAGCAGCGGCGCAATTTACTTCGGGGGGATGGGTAACCGACTTACTCGATGAGCTCATCGAATCAGGTTTTGTGAGCAGCTGGTCGCCCTTTGATAAAAAAACAAAAGACAGCATCTATAAGCTGTCTGATGAATTCACCCACTTCTACCTCAAATTTATGGACGGAAGCAAGGCGTCAGGGGCCGGCAGTTGGCAAAGCTTTTCGGTAACGGCATCCTGGCGGAGCTGGAGCGGACTGGCTTTTGAACGTTGCTGCCTCAAGCACGTGCCGCAAATAAAGAAAGCATTGGGTATAGGAGGTGTTTATACTGAAGAATCCGCCTGGCGATACCAGCCGCGGTCAAAAAAAGAACAGGGCGCACAGATTGACCTGCTGATTGATCGAAAAGATTTTGTTATTAATCTCTGCGAAATAAAATTCTCGGAGCAGGCCTTTGTTATCGATAAAAAATATGCTGCCGAACTGGAAAACAAGCGGATGGTCTTTAAAACGGAGACGGATACCCGAAAATCAGTGTTCCTTACCTTGATAACGAGTTTCGGACTCAAAGAAAACGAATACGCCACCCGGCTTGTACAAAATGCGGTTACGATGGAAAGCTTGTTCCAGTCCTGATACACCCTGCTTTACCCGATCGCCGCCTTGCAAAAATCATGGCATTTCTTCACCTCCGCCACTGCATTGGATCCCGCGGGTACCTGGTATTCGAGTTCTATCGTAGCCGGAAACCGGTATTGCTGATCGCGCATCAGTTGCAACACCTCTTTAATTGGCGTATCTCCCTGGCCCCATGGCAGGTTGCCTTTGCCGTGCGCCGGCGTTTGCCTGTCTTTAATGTGCATGCTCAGGATGCGGTCATGTTTTTCGCGTACCATACCCAATGGATCCGTATTGCCAGCTGCTACAAAATGGCCCAGATCTAAGTTGAGTCCATTCGCAGGCGATTGCGTGAGCGCTGTATTCCAAAAATCGGGTCGTTGCTGTTCATGACCGTGATAGCCTACTTTGATGCCCTGCTTCTCTGCCATTTGTCCGAGCTTCAGGGTATGCGCATCGTTGCCCGGGTGTTCCAGCGTAACATGACTGGCACCCAATAAACGGGCTGCTTTCATACCATATTCTATTTCGGCATCGCTGGCACGAATACTGAATGCATCGGGCTTGAACGCATATATTTCTACGCCGGCATTGTTGTACATCTTCTTCAGTTCTGAAAATTTATCCATGGGTGCGGTGAGCCGCCATTTGCTAAGCGCTTCGCGATAAGCTTTCATCTGCCCATCTGCTTCCGCCAGTTGTTTCTGTTCTGCTTCCGAGAGCGTTTGTTTCTCAAAACGTTTGCGCATCAGCGGAAAAACCTCCTGGAAGTTTACCGGGTTTTTGGGCGCACCGGCAAAACGTTCCGCCGGATCACCCATCAATTCAACCGAACGCACACCACTGTCGAGGATATATTGCAAAGTTGCCTCTGCTGATTGATCCGGCATGTCGCGGAAAGAATAGGTTATTACGCCAAGTTGCACCCGGCCAAAGCTGCCCGTTTTCTTTAACAGGTCAGGAATGTAAAAAGGAGCAGCGAACGACGCTTTGCTGAGCAACAATCCCGAAGCAAGTGTACCTGCGCTGGCTAAAAATTGACGGCGGCTCTTTGTTTGTTTCATAAAAGCGATTTTAGTATGACAAGTAATTCAAAGTTTTCAACGCACTATTATTTTGCTGTGACTGCGGTATTCTGAAATTCGATATTCAAAACCTGCATCAGCGTTTGGTTTGATTTCGCTCCACTGTTCCGGAATACAAAGTACACTGTGTGCATTCCTTCAGCCGGATTGAGCGTCGCAATAGCATGGGTGGACATTAGTTTCATGATCATATCCATATCGAATGCCGGTTTTTGTTTTTTCGCATCTGCCGCTGGTTTGGCAGGAGGAGGGGTGGCGGGTTTCGGCTTTTGTCCGGGTTTTGGCTTGCCGCCGATCATTTCCATGATGCGCGCAAAATCTACCGGTTTTGACTCAACCATGGCTGTTTGTCCGATTAGTTTACCATCCGGCGCGTCGAGGCGCACTTCTATCACTCCTCCCAGCGCACCACTATTTGGGGTAGCCTGCACCGTTAGATCAATTTGTTTAATGCCTGTCATGTCAATGTCTTGGTAGCCCAGCATTGCACCATCGCCTATCACCGAAAAGCTGATGGCAGGTGTGGTAAGCAATTGCGTTCCTTTTTTGATATCTGCCTTCTGTGGATCAACAGACGTACTGCGCAGGGCCAGGATTTGCTCCGAAGAAAGTGCTGGCATGCCCGCGGCTCCTTCGTCGGTATACGCTGCACGCAACCAATACCCGCCTTTCCCGTTCTCACCCGCAGGCACAGCAGGGACAAAGCTTCCTTTGAGTGCGCGCACGGGCACTGCCTGCGTCTGGGAAGTGCTGATGATGTATTTAACCATAGCTGCTGCATCTTTCTGGCTTATCTGCGGATGTGCGGCCATCGCATGTTCCCCCCACACGCCGGAACCGCCTTCGATTATTTTGGTGGACAGTCGATCTATTTCAGCAGGGTTATTCTTGTATTTCTCAGCAATGGCGATAAAGCTCGGGCCAACCGAGGTTTTATCCAGTACGTGGCAAGAGCGGCAATCGTTGCTGTTGACCAGGTAGCGTCCGGCAGAGAAGCCGGTCCGCTCATCTGCGGCACGATGGTTTTGTGCAATTGCGATGGGATCAAATCCCTGCGGCACATAATCAAAGTTCACCGCCACCTGGTCGGGTTTGATGGCTCCATCTGCTACTGATCCATCTTCTTTGTCGCGCACCCGTATTTCGTATTCCAGTGGCTGACCGGGAAAGAAAAAGGTTTTGTTTCCTTTCAAAATCCGGACAGCTACAGATGGTGCTTCATTGCCTGCAGTAAGCGATATTGTCTTACTGTTTTTGTCACCCTTTGAGTCGGTGACGGTGAGCGTTGCGGTGTACTGCCCTGCTTTATCCAGTACCAGGCTGGCATCCGGTGTAGCGAATGTTTTATTGAGTCCGTTGCCACTAATAACCCATTCATATTTTAATGCGTCTTTGTCGTATGGATCGCTGTCGGTGGTTCCTTTTGAAGTAAGCGCCACATTAAAGGGCACAGCACCCGCTGTTGCAGCGGCACTGGCTTCCACCGTTGGTTTGCGGTTACCTCCATTGTATTCGATACGAACGAGCGCGGAGTTGGCATTGCCTTTAAACCAGGAGCTGCCGTATTCGAGAAAGTACAAATCGCCATCGTGGTTGAACTGCATGTCGATGACACTGCTGAAATTTTGATTGGGCAATACCTGCTCCATCGACTGGTAATTGCCGTCTTTATCCATGGTTACGGCCATCAGCCAACCGCGCATGAAATCTGTAATCAGCCATTTGTTTTCATAATAGGCTGGCCATGGACGTGCGGCATTTTTAAAATCAGCCTGGTGAAATATGGGCCCTCCCAATGCACTTCTGCCTGAACTGCCCAGCAAAGGAAAGCTATCGGAACTTCCGTAGGGATACCAGATAAATGCTTTTTGAGCGGGTGGTAATTCGCGAAGGCCCGTATTGTTGGGAGAATTGTTGACGGGGTGATCGGGGTTAAAGGTTTCGCCGTAGGTATTGGTGGCATAATTGTATTTGACGTAGGCTTTGTTATCACCGATAAAATACGGCCATCCAAAATAGCCCGCCTTTTTGGCCTGGTTGAATTCATCATAGCCCCGCGGTCCCCATACAGAATCGACAGACGCATCCGGACCAACTTCTCCCCAGTATAGCCAGCCTGTTTTACTGTCGACCGATACACGCCATGGATTGCGGTTACCCATCACATAGATCTCAGGTCTTGTTTTGGGCGTTCCTTTAGCAAACAGGTTTCCTTCGGGAACCGTGTAGCTGCCATTGTCTTCGGGGTGGATGCGCAGAATTTTACCGCGCAGGTCATTGGTATTACCAGATCCTCGTTGGTCATCCCAGCTTTCACGTCCCGGTCTTTCGTCATAAGAAGAAGTGCCGGACGCAGGATTTGCCGTGTTATTTCCTACTGTCAGGAATAAGTTGCCTTGCTGATCGAAGGCCATACCACCACCGGTATGGCAGCAGGTTTCGCGTTGGGTGCCCACTTCCATGATGACTTTTTTGGAAGAAGCCAGCAATGAATCACCCTGCAATTCCCAGCGGGCGAGCACATGTTTGGGTTCATTGGGATCAGCGTAGTACATATAGATCCAATGGTTGGTATCGAAATTTGGGTGCGCGATAATACCCATCAAGCCTTCTTCTGCTTCGGTAACGGCGCCTTCTTTGCTGGTATATTTGGTATTAACCGGAATGGTAGCGATGGTTTTTATGCTATTGGTTTTGGTATCCACTCTTTTTACACCGCCCTTTCTTTCTACGATCAATACGCGGCCGTCGTTGAGCAGGGCCATTGCCATAGGTTCATCCAGGCCCTCGGTTAATACTACTTTGGTAAATCGGTTCTCTTCGGGTTTGTCGGTGTTCCCTGCTGTTGGAACCACAGATTGATTATTACAGGAAGACACTACGAGTACTAATAAAATCAGGAGGAATCGCCCATACTGATGGGAGAAAAATGGCAGCATACAGTTGGATTTGTGTAAAGCAATCGGTGCAGACAGGTGTCTGCTTTTTTAAATGTACGTAATCCTTGCTGGCAGGAAAAATTATGGTAGTGGCGGAACTCTGCCTGGCCTTCCTGACCCGTTTGCTCCGTGCTACAAAAGCCGGAATCGACTAACTGCATGCGACCTACAGCGGATTCGATACGTTAAAAACTAAGCACTAACCGATGTATAAATAACAGTAGCGACGGAACCCAGTTTACTAAGTTCCTGTGAATGTCAGGGGACTATTTCAGATCAAAAGACGGATACCCTTCCCATTTCCAGGGAATACAGGATTCGCCAAGGGTCGCGTTCACCAGGCTATGAAAAATATTTTCACCGTTTTCACTGTTCACAAGAATAACAATAGCTGTTCCCTTGTCGAGGAAGTTAATATTGTAGTTTCTCCAGGAGCCACCATTGCCTTCTTTAAAGATGGCCTTCCCTTCTTTGCATTGAAGCAGACCCCATCCCAGCCCATAAGCGAGCTGTACGGCATCGTTTTCTGCTGTGGTTTCAAATGTAATTGGCGGAAACTGGGTCACAGAATGGATACGTATTTGCGGGGCAATCATTTCATTGAACCATTTGTTGTGCAAGCCATCCCGGCGCAGGATATGTTCTGTAAAGCGCGCATAGTCGGCAATGGTTGTAACAAGTGAACCACCAGCCACTCCGTCATTGCGTTTGCGCTTTATATCAATTTTTCCGTTATTCAAATGCCCTACTGCCACATTATCGTCGCCAAATGATTCGTGCCAAACATAACCGGTTCTTGTCATTCCAAAAGGCTTGAATACATATTCATTCGCAAGCTCATCCAGTTTGCGGTGGGTGATTTCTTCAATGGCCAGCTGCAGCAGTTTAAAGCCTTCGCCGGAGTACGCGTACCTGCTTCCGGGATCAAAGTAAATTTTCATTACTCCCAGTGTATCCTCCACGCCGGTGATGGGATTAAACCATCGCAGGTTCGGCAATCCGCTTGTATGGCTCAGGCACATCCTGGCATTGATCTTTTTCCATCTATCGTCAGATTTTAAATCAGAAAAGTATTCATATTCAATCAGGGGCTTTGGCAGGTACTGGTACAACGGCTTATCAAGGTTCAGTAGATTTTCCTGCGCCAGCCGGGTAACCAGAAAACCAAAGACTGCTTTGCTGAGTGATGCGCCATACATAATAGAAGCGGTATCCAGTCGCTCATTCCTGGGTTGGTTCCGATAGCCATACGACTTTATAAACACCGTTTTTTTATCGTTGATCACAGCAAGGCTCAGTCCCCGTACCTGTGCCGTATCCATCAGACGTTGAACGAGCTGGTCCACCACAGCAGCGTCTATCAGTGATCCATCTAGCTTTTTAATAGTCTGTGCGTCCGATGGTGACAGGAAGCCAGTTAGCACCAGCAACAAAACAAAGATTTGTTTCATACAATTTTTTTGAGCATTAAGAAAGTAGAAACGAATACGCCATATAAGGTATCAATCCCTCCTCAAACTCTTCACCGGGTTAGCCATAGCAGCTTTAATTGCCTGCACGCTAATGGTACCGAGCGCGAGCAGCAGCGCCGCCATGCCCGCCACCACAAACACATACCAGCCAATAGAAATGCGGTAAGCAAAATTCTCCAGCCAGCGCTGCATCGCGAAGCCCGCAACCGGCACGGCAATGACGAAAGCGATCAATACCAGCCACACAAAGTCACGCGACAGTAGCATTACTATGTCAGCAATACCTGCTCCCAACACCTTGCGCACACCGATTTCTTTGGTACGCGATTCAACGGTGAACGTGATCAGCCCAAACAAACCAAGGCATGCAATAAAAATAGCCCATACCGACGCAGTGGTAAAGATTTCTCCGTACCGTCGTTCCGACGCATACAGCTTATTGAAGTTTTCATCGATGAAAAAGTATTCGAAGGGGTTTCCGCGAAAGTTCGACTTGTACATCTTTTCGATGGACGCAAGTTTGCTGTCGATATTATCGGGCGTAAGCCGGATGGTATAGTAGCTGCTGCCATTCGACGGATAAAAAATGATCGGGTCGATATGTTCCCGCGCGCCGTTATGGTTATAATCTTTCACCACGCCAATAATCTGCAGCATGCGTTCATCCCAGCGGATCATCGCATTCACTGCATCTTCCGGGTGTTCAAACCCGATCTGGCGGATGGCCGTTTCATTCATCAGGATTTTGTTATTGCTGTTCCACTCCACCTGCGTTTCCGCCTCCGTGAAACTGCGGCCTGCTGCCAGGGGTATCTGGTATGTGCGGAGATAACCCGCACCTATAAGCGCAAATGCATACGATTTCAATTCATCTCCCTTTTTCGCCGCTGGCCGTGAGAATCCGCTGGTAGCAAAATTGTAATTGCCACTGGGTACACAACCCGAATTACAGAAGTCGCGCACAAAACTTTGGCTAGCCAGTTCATTTTTGAAAGCAAACTTATCGGCTTTCAGCACACTGTCCTCTCCTACCTGTGGTCCGCGCAGCACCAGCAACTGCTCAGCATTTAACCCCAGGCTCTTTTTTTGCATGAAATGTACCTGCGAATAAATAATGACTGTAGCAATAATGAGTGCAATAGAAATAGTGAACTGTGACACTACCAGCGATCGACGTAATAAGATGCCCTTGGTGGTCTTGATGATCTTTCCTTTTAAAATTTCTACCGGTTTGTAGCCCGATAAACTAAACGCTGTATATGCACCTGATAGCAACGAACCAGCTATAAACAGCAATACGCCGTATGCCCAAAACCGGGATGCGCCAATACTGGTCAGTTCGAGCTGTTTGCCGATAAGGCTATTAAACAATGGCTGCAGCAAGGCTACCAGGGCAAGGGCAATACCCAAAGCAATCGTATTTAATACCAGGGCTTCCGTTAGAAACTGCCAGACAAGATTAGACCGGCTGGCACCGATTACTTTTTTTACGCCTACCTCATTCGCCCGCTTGAACGCATTGGCCGTAGACAGATTGATGTAATTGAACCACGCGATCAACAGGATGAGCATTGCAACGCCCGTGAGCAGGTACACATACCGGATATTGGCATAAGTGGGATAATTATCATTTAGTGACCGTCCAAGGTGCATACTGGCCAGCGGCTGCAGGTGAAAACGTATACCATCTTTATCGGGCTTTAACCGGGTGCGCGTTGCCGTTAGTTCCTGTTCAAGGCTGGCAAGCTGTGTGTTCTGGTCAAGGCTGAACCAGGTTTGCACAGATTGTGAATTCAGGTTATCGGTAGCGGCCCAGTCGTTCCCGTTCAGGTTGGAAGGGTTCCTGAGCGTTTCATAAGAGAGCAGCAGGTTGAAACGGAGATCGGAGTTCTCTTCCATATCGGCATATACACCCCGCACGGTGTACACGGTTTTGCCGAATTGGTTGTTCACTACCAGGGTTTGATTCAGCGGGTCCTTCGTGCCAAAATATTTTTTTGCGGTAGAGGCGGAAAGAAAAACGGTGTTCGGTTGTGCAAGGTCGTTCGCAAGACCGGCATTCAGCGCGAAGCTGAAGAACGTAAAGAAATTTCCATCGGCATAGCCGGTATTTCTTTCCGTGAATATCTGGTCGGGGTTTTCTTTCTTACTGATGATGGTACTGCCGGATTCTTCGTAATAACGGCAGGCATCTTTTAGCTGCGGATATCGTTGTTTCAGCACGGAAGCCCAGCCGGGCTCTGTTTCGGGCCAGGTTTTATTGGCCGGATCCTCGTTGATCAGGCGGTAAATTTGAGATACGTTCCTGTGAAATTGGTTGGTGCCTTTTTCGAGACTGATGTATTCGAGCAGGAAGAGGAAAGCCGTGATGCCCAGGGCGAGCCCGGTGATGTTTACAAAGGCTGTCGTCCGGTTCCGGAGGATATTCCGCCACGCGATTTTGATATAGTTCCTGAACATAGTAGTTGCTTTAGTTATGGCTGCCTTGCAAGGCCAATGGCCAGTTACAACGGGTCAACCTGCATGCCAGTAGCCAATGGGTTGATGCTTAATGGCATTGAAACAGGTGTTGCGAAAAACTGTTCGAAAGCGGACAGGGATTGTGCATTTCCGGTCGGACCGAACCACTGCCCGGCTTCAGGCCAGCAGCTGTCAGCTGGCGCATTGTTCGGGGTGCAAGACGCAGCATAGTTCAGGACGGTCCTGCGGCCAATTAAACGGATTTTAACGTTCGCATCTATAATTCCAGCCTCTTTGGCTTTTAGCCAATGTTGTTTCAACTTAACTTTAATAACGCTGGGATCAAAGAAATGCAGTCAATGTAACCAGCCGATTTTTTTACAAAACGAACGATTCGCCAATGAAAAAAAGTAGTACGCCCCGCCGCCAGTTTTTGAAAGATGCCGCCAAAGCATCCAGCCTGTTGATGGTTCCCTCCTTTGCTGATAAAATCAGGTTTATGCAGTCATCCGAAAAGCCGAAAGAAATGTTTCGCCCTGCCGGCAGAATTAAATTTGCGGTGATCAATATCGACCATCCGCATATCTACGGGATGTCGGATGCGATCAAGAGAGGTGGCGGCGAACTGGTGGCACTATATGAGCCCAAGAAGGAGTTGGCCGAACCTTTTCTGAAAGCTTACCCTGAAGCAAAGATGGCCAGGAGTGAGGCGGAGATTCTCGAAGACAAATCCATTCAACTCGTGTTGAGTTCCGGCATACCGGACGAAAGAGCACCCCTGGGTATGCGCGTGATGCAACACGGAAAAGATTACCTGTCAGACAAACCCGGCATCATCACGCTCGAACAACTCGCAGCAGTCAAAAGAATACAGGCGGAGACGAAACAGATTTATGCGATTATGTACAGCGAGCGTTTTGAAAACAAGGGCACAGAAAAGGCCAGTCAGCTCGTTAAGGAAGGTGCTATCGGCAATGTCATTCAAACCGTAAACCTGGCACCGCACCGAATCAACAACGGCGTTGGTAAAACAGGGCTTGCGGTTAGGCCCGACTGGTTCTGGGATAAAAAACGCTATGGTGGGATTCTCACAGATATCGGTTCGCATCAGTTCGATCAATACCTGCATTTCACCGGTTCAACAGAAGCAAAAGTGCTGATGTCGCAAACGGGTAATGTACATCACCCCGACAAACCACTGTTTGAAGATTTTGGGGATGTGATGCTGGCGGGTAATGGCGGGGCCGGCTATATCCGGGTGGATTGGTTTACGCCCGACGGACTGGATACCTGGGGCGATGGCCGGTTAACCATACTGGGAACGGATGGTTATATAGAAGTGCGGAAAAATACCGATGTAGCCTCCGGCATGAAAGGCGGCAATCACCTCTACCTGGTAAACAAAAAGGATATGGTGCACATGGATTGCAACAATGAAGTGTTACCATTCGGTCCGCGCATGGTAGACGATGTGCTCAACCGCACCGACACTGCTATGACGCAAAAGCATTGTTTCCTGGCTACGGAGCTGGCATTGCTGGCACAGAAAAATGCAAAAAAGCTAATCCTTAATAAATAATCTGCCGAACGTTCAACTGCGATCCATATGAAACAAAGTAAAAAAGGAATCGGCCGCAGGCAATTCATCAGCAATAGCGTAAAAGCGTCTGTCGGAACAATGGTAGCCAGTAGTTTCCCGATGATAGTGCCTGCTTCGGTGTTTGGCAAGCATGCGCCCAGCAACCGGATCAATGTGGCATCGATTGGTTGTGGAAGAATTTCGGTGGGACATGATATGACATCCATCGCCCGCTATGCCGGTGCACGTATTATGGCGGTATGTGATCTCGATAAAAAAAGAGCCGATGCGGGTCCGGCCGCCGTGAGGGATAATTATGTAAAAGCAGCTGCTTATAACGGCGGACTCAAAGGCGACTGGGATATCAAAGTGTACTACGATTACAAGGAATTGCTCGCGAATAAGGATATTGATGCGGTACATATCAGTTTGCCCGACCATCAGCACGCCATTGTGGGTGTACATGCAGTGAATGCTGGCAAAGATGTGTACTTACAAAAGCCGGCCGCACTTACCATTGAAGAAGGAAGAATTTTGAGCAACGCGGTAAAAAAGAGTGGCCGGATTTTACAAATGGGCAGCCAGCAACGTTCCATCGATCCATGGCCACAGTTTAAAAAAGTATGCGAGCTCGTGCGCAACGGACGCATCGGTGAATTGAAAACAGTAGAAGTTGGTTTGCCCGGTGATCCCGGTGGTGGTAGCAAAACACAGATGCCCGCGCCTTCGGATCTGAACTACGATGCATGGCTGGGTGCAACACCGGAGGTTTATTATACGGAAGATCGTGTACATGCACAGGATGCAAGTGTAAAAGGTATTGCCAGCCGACCCGGGTGGCTGCGCTGTGAACAGTTCGGCGCCGGCATGATCACCGGTTGGGGTGCGCATCATATTGATACCGCACACTGGGCAATGAATATGGAATTGAGTGGTCCCACAGAAATTTGGGGCAAAGCAGCTTTCCCGACGGATGATCCTGATTATACCGGTTTGTGGGACGTTCACGGAATTTTCAGAACAGAAGCGATGTATGCTAACGGCGTACACATGATCGTTTCAAATGAACTTCCGAATGGCGTTAAATTTATTGGTACGGAAGGATGGTTATGGGCGACCCGGGGAAACTACCGTGTAACGGACACAGACCCGGTAGCAGATGCCAGTGGCGTAAAACCCATTGATGCCAGCGATCCGAGAATATTGCAGTCGGTAATAGGACCCAATGAAGTACATCTTTATGAAAGCTCCGAGCAGCATGCCAACTGGTTGGATTGTATCAAGAGCAGGAAACAACCCGTTGCACCCATTGAAATAGGACATCGCTCCTGCTCTGCCTGTTTGCTCCACCATATCGCGATGAAACTAAAACGAAAGATCTACTGGGATCCTGTTCGCGAAACCTTTACCAATAATGATAAAGAGGCGATAGCGATGTTGTCGAGACCGAGAAGGAAGAAATATGATTTTTAAAAGTTGAAAGGTTTAAG
>JAGWTK010000467.1 GCA_028876035.1 Bacteroidota bacterium | reverse complement strand
ATGGACCCCCGGTCGGGAGAGGCGCGTTATGCAAATGACGCGGCCGGTCTGGTACGGGTAAAGGGTTTGCGAAACAATTCTGTCTATACGATTAAAAAAAAGCGTGTGTACATTACCGCTATGCGTAACATCGAACCCGGAGAAGAAATTCTCGTGGGTTACGGAAAAGAATATTGGGATGTTGTACGTGAAAACCTGAAAGCGGAAACACGCAGCAAAAAGATTGCAGTGAGATGAAGCCAACGGGAGCAATACCGGAATATCCTTCGCGAGGTCAAACCGGCCTCTCGCAGAGGGAAAAATGGTTGTACTACCTGCTGCTTTTCTTTTTTATGGCCTTGTTTGTACCCGGAATTACCTGGTTGTACAACGCAGCCATGTGGCTTATTTTTTTATATTCATTCCGCTTCAGCACGGTCGCTGAAAAATGGGCCGCCCTTCGTTCACGGAAAGGACTGCAATGGCTGCTGTTATTTTTCACGATCAATCTTATCAGTGGATTTTTTTCGCATAACCGGCAGGAATCACTTTCCTGGATCGGCATCCGGATTAGTCTTCTTGTTTTCCCTTTTGCCCTTGGTACCATTCAGATTCGGCCTGCATTTTTCCTGTTCATCATTCGCTCCTTTTCCGGAGTCATCGCTTCTGTGGCAGGGATTACATTGTTGATCGCCTTGGGTAGAGCGCTGCTGTCGCAGGATCCCTCCTTATTGTACAACGATAATCTTACCAGTATCTATGAACTGCAATCGGTGTATTTCGCGCTGTTGGTGAACCTGGCACTTATCGGTTATGCATGGCTGTGGGCGCAGCGCCGGCTTGTCGTGAATAGCGTGACCATTACAGCAATCCTTGTTTTGTTCGTTGTGCAATGTCTGCTGGCCAGCCGTATCTCACTGATCTTTCTGGGACTGGCTGTGATCGGTTTCGGAGCCTACTGGGCTTATACGAACCAGCAATGGAAGCGCGTCTTCCTGGTCTTCGCCCTTCTGGCTGCTTCGGTGGTGGTTTTCTTTTTTTTCTTTCCGAAGACACTCAACCGGTTTCGCGAGCTCGGATACGCTCATTTCAATTACCATAGCACAGCAAGAGAAAGTCATTTCAACAGCGAGCTGACCGCTGCCCAGTGGAACGGGGCCAATATTCGGTTGGCGATTTGGGAAAGCAGTGCACCCGTTATAAAAAGACATTGGCTCTTTGGCGTGGGCATCGGCGATAAAATGGATAGTTTGCTCTCACGATACAAAACGGTGGGATTCGATTTCGGCATCAGGACCCGGCGCAATATGCACAATACTTATCTTGACCTGTTGTTTACGATGGGAACAATCGGACTTTTCGTCTTCCTGCTGGCTTTTGCCATTCACCCGCTCTCACAGGCCTGGAGATACCGGGACGGCTGGATAGCCGCGGTTACCATTTGCTTTCTTTTTGCCATGTTTCCGGAGACCTATCCAGACAGAACCATTGGCAATACCTACCTCTCTTTTTTTGCAGCCCTGATCGTTGCAAGAACGGCCGCGTACAAACAGTACCAGGCTTAGTGATTATCGGCCATATAATGTTCCAGGGCAGTGGCGGTATCTCCCAGGAAAACCAGTTCTCCTTTTTTCAGGTAAGCCGAACGCCGGCAATATTTCTGAATAATATCGAGACTGTGGCTCACCAGTACGACTGTTTTTCCTTCTATCCAGGATGATTCAAAAACCCTGACTGCTTTTTCCTGGAATTTCATGTCGCCCACGGCGAATATTTCATCCAGGAACATAATGCCCGCACCCGCATGTACAGCAATGGAAAATCCGAGTCTGGCTACCATACCCGAGGAGAAGAATTTGATTTTGGTATCCACAAAGTCCTGCAGTTCGGCAAACCCTACGATTGTATCAAACAATGCATCTGTTTGCTTAATCGTTAGTCCCAGTACGGAGGAAGAGACATAGATGTTTTCCCGGGCAGTGAGTTCATGGCTCATGCCTACGCCCAGGTTCAGCAGCAGGGTACTGCCGTTGATTTCAATTTCACCTTTATCGACCGGGTACACACCCGCCAGCAACCGAACCAGTGTTGATTTGCCTGATCCGTTTCTGCCAATCAAACCCAGGCATTCGCCTTTTTCAATCGTGAGACTCATTGGCTTTACAGCTTCCAGTATTTTCCTGCGCGGAGGATTGAATAAATTGAACAGGCGGTGCTTTACCGTGTTGTGACTGTCTTCTGTAATGGTAAACGTTTTACTGATATTGCTGGCCCTGATGGCAAATTCTTTTTCCATGTTTATAATTTTTCGGCGGCTTTCGCGCCAAGTTTTTGTAACAGGAGCAGTCCCGCCGCTGCTATGCCAATGGCCCAGGCGGTGTCTGCCAGCAGCAAATGGTAGTCCGGCTGCTGTCCTTCCATCATCGTGCGTCTTGCATTAATAATAATGCCGGCAAGTGGATTCACGTAATCGAATCCGGGGAGTGCCGATTTAAAAGAACTGAGTTTGTAAAATATGGGTGACAGGAAAAAAAGAAAAGAGGTAAAAACTGTCCACAACTGGTGAACATCCTTTGCAATGATGTAGACAGATGAAAGAATCAGCGAAGTGCCAAGTGACAAAATAAATAAAATGAAAAATAGTGGAACGATCCACAGGTTGCTCCCGTTAAGGCCCGCGAAGCGCGTATCAGCCAGGTTGTAAAACAGGAAAAACATCAGCAGGTTAAAAAAGAAACCGATGCTGTTGGCGAAAAGTACCGAAAGGTAGATTTCGATTTTATTCATGTTGCTGTACTGGTACAGGTATTTCTTTGTTTGGAGAATTTGTATGGTGCCGGTGGTGGATTCAACGAAAAAATTCCATATGACGAGACCAATAAAAAGGTAAGATGCAAAATGTGGCACTTCCGATTTCAGCACAATCTTAAAGGCCACATAATAGATGGCCATATCAAGTACCGGCTTCAACAGGGCCCAGAATAAACCTAACCGGTTTTCATAATAGCGAAGCTTAAATTCAATTTTGGCCAGCAGCCATAAGCGCTCCAGCTTCCGGCTTGCCGCCGATTCATTGTTGTTTTTTTCCATCATCGGTTGATTCGGTTTAGAATACGCAGGGCAATCTTTCGCAGAACTGGCTTTTGGCGGACGAACGCTTTCAGCTGTTGTTCAATTTTCTTTCCATATCCCTTGCCTGCAACAAAATCCGTTGACACACTGAAATTGTCAAACAGGTAGCCCGGACCATTTGCGTTGAGCAGGTTGATGATTTCGATCGCGTATTTTTTAAAATAGGCCTGGTGTTTCTGGCTGATATGCGCGTAAGCGTATAGTTGCTTGGATACAGTTAATTTCCGGAACATCGATTCCTGCCGTACCTGGTAATGGAAAAGAATTTCTGGTAACACCACGCCATTATAACCGTTG
>JAGWTK010000466.1 GCA_028876035.1 Bacteroidota bacterium | reverse complement strand
TTGACCATTGAGATCTTTGAATAATCCAACGGTATCGCCATTTAATTGTACAATGCGGGCTTCTCCCGCTGCCAGGGCGCTTAAGCTTTCGAGTTCCGCAGCCCCAAAAATCTTCTCTGTAAAATTCACGACCACTTCGGCACTTTGAGCCATAAAGTTTTTAAAGCCCGCTACCGGTTTGATCCTTCCGGGTGACAGTAGTTCCTGCAGCGGATCGGATTTACCTGTGATGATGTCCGCAAGCAGTTGGGCTGCCACATGACTATACGTTACACCGTTACCGCCAAAGCCAGTAGCCACATATACGCTGTTGGGTGCGCCTGGCAAATGGCCGATATAAGGTAATCCATCGGCAGATTCAAAAAATTGTGAAGACCAGCGGGCGACGATCTCTTTTACATCAAAGTACCGGCGAACCTGTGCTTCGAGCTCGGTGAACCTGCTGTAGGCATGTATGTTTTCGCCTGTTTTATGATCTTTTCCGCCGGCGATAATGTATTCGTGGCAGCCGATCTTCTGCGAGCGATAGTAGTTGTAAGGATCTTCCATATCGTAAATCAGCTCTGGGGGGTAGTCTCCGCTATCGATCGTAAACGCCATCGCATAGCTGCGCCAGGCCGTACAACGCAGGTGCAGCAGGTTTACGCCGGGAGGAATATGCGTGGCCCAAACCAGGTGCCGGGCAGTAAATGAGACGGTATCGGTATCGATGGTCAGCCCTTCATTTTCTTCGCGTACGCCGGTAACCCTGCAATGGTCACGGATAATGCCACCTGCGTTTTCAAAAGCAGTTGCCAATGCCATTGTATAGGCAACGGGGTTGAGTTTTGCCTGTTCGGGTACCAGCAGTGCACGCGTTCCGGTAAACGGTGAAGCAACCGCTCCAAAGCTTGTCATAAGGCCGGCTTCCGCAGCGGCTCTTTCGATATCCTGCAGTTCTTCATCCTGTTCTTTCGTTTGGGCATAAAGGTTTGCAACGGCTGATTCAAAACCGCAATCGATTTGCAGGCTGGCCACATTGGTTGCTGCAAGTTCGATGGCATTACGTGTTGCGCTTGCGATAAGGCGCGCCGCCTCTTTGTTGAAATTTTTTTCAATAGTCGTATAGGGTGTATCCAGCAGGGTATTGAAATGCGCGGTAGTGCCGCCTGTTGTACCAAAACAGGTGTTGGCTGCTTCTGCGACCAGGCAGTGCAACCCTTGTTGCTGGAGAAGCAGTGCGGTAGTAAAGCCGGTAATGCCACCGCCGGCAATGATTACATCAAACGATCGACGGTCAGCGGGACCGGGTTTGGGCACAAAGGGAGGTGACTGTTCCTGCCAAAGACTTGTCGTATTTCCATCGCGTTGAAACATGCTGAATAAGTTTGTGTATTTGAGGCATCAGGGAAAGGGCGGGCTGTGGTATTTCATCAACAAGCGGACAAACAAAATCCGTTTCCAGGTGATGAAAACGGATTTTGTGTTTTGTGCAGATTACTCTTCTTCTTCCTCTTCGGAACTGTCTTCACTGTCACCTTCCTGTTCAGCTTCCCAATTGATGTTGTATTCAGCAATATCAGTCAAACCCGCGTCGGTTTCCTTTTCTTCTTCGAGGGTTTGATTGAGTATCTCAGCAGCATCTTCCAGTCCCATCGTTTTTGCCAGTGTAACGAGGCTGCCATAAGTAGCAATCTCATAATGCTCCACTTTTTGCGCGGCCATAATAATACCAACATCGCGGGTCATACTTCCCTGCTGTGTTTCTTCAACAATCGATGTTCCTTCCTTAATGATGCCGTCCATCGCCTCGCATTTTTTTGCCTGCGCTTTCTTACCCACCATTTCAAAAACCTGTTCGAGGCGGCTCACATGTTCTTCTGTTTGCGCCAGGTGTTCTTCGATGGCGGCTTTCAATTCGTCGGTCGTTGCGGCTTTTTGCATTTTGGGAAGTACCTTGGTGAGTTGCTTTTCTGCCCAGTAAATGTCTTTCAGGCAATCGGTAAAAAACTTATCAAGCTGGGAATTTCCTTCACCGGCAGAAGCCTGTTTTTTGGGGGCAGCCTTTTTGCTTTTGGCAGGCGCCGTCTTAGTGTTTGGCATACATGATCTGTTTTATGATGATGAATAGTTGTGATCATCGTCAACCAAACTGCATGCCCATAATCAGGGTATGCATTGGAATATCGACGCAAACTGTCACGGGTGCATAGAGAAACCGATGCGACTGATAAACCGCCAACGCTTCATTCAAAGTAAGCTAGACAATACCCATTACCGGTTATGCGATACCGGTAGTGAACGCCGGGGAATCACTGGTGGGAATTCATTAATTGGTAAATTATAATTGCCTGGTTTTTTTGATAGATCGCCTAATAGCTGGTCCGGCCCGGCTAATGGAGTGATGATGATTAGTCCGATAGGATTCGAAATGCATAGTAGGTTTGGAGCTTATTGCAGGAATAGCAACAAGGAAGCAGGGGTGCTGATAGGCGACCGAGTACCATAACAGCATAGATCCGTACTACCGAACGAGGGCTGATTGCCGAAGCCTGATCGCCAGCGCAGCGCTCCGGGGAGCAAAGTGATCATCGACTGGGTAGCCAATCACACGGGTTATGACCAGCAGTGGGTAAAGAAATGCCCGTCGTGTTGCCGGAAGGTAGGGGGGAAGCTTCACAAAATAAAAAGATCGGCTTGATTCTTATTTACCGTCTTCCCAAAATGGGCATGGAAATGAACCTATAGATGGCCATTTGGATTCGTGCATTCGATATAGATGGTTTTCGGTGCGATAGGGCACGGACTGTTCCGGTTGAGTTTTGAAAAGAGAGCAGGGAAGCGTATGAGCCAGTGAGGTCTTTTCGCTGGCCAACGCAGTACGTGTGCGTCGACTATCAGGAGGAATTCGATGGGGCATCTTCTTTGGAGGTGATGGTGCCAGGCTTTATCGCTGCCAATATTTTGCTTTTGTACTAAAGTATAGTTTGATTCCTGCAAGCTTTGTTAACGCCACTGTCTGCGTTGGGGAATGGCACGAATGTTATTGCTGGTAAACGGTAGTTCGTTCATTCATCAATCAAAGTTTATGGCAAAATACAGTAAGAAAGCCGGTAAGAAGGTTGCCCGCGCTATGCATGAGCGAAAAAAAGGAACCCTGAAAAGTGGCCGCAGCGGCAAAAAAGTAACCAGCCGGAAACAGGCGATCGCCATTGGGCTTTCTGAAGCCCGTGAAGAAGGTGCGAAAGTGCCACGCAAGAAAGCATCGAAGAAGAAAGCATCGAAGAAGAAGGCAGCAGCAAAGAAACCAGTAACCAGGAAACCTGCTAAAAAGAAAGCAGCGCCCAAAAGCAGTTCCCGGCGAGCCAAAAAAACTGCGGGCCGGAAAAAGAGCATTTCGAAGAAATAAAATCCCAGCATTTAAATTGTTCAAA
>JAGWTK010000038.1 GCA_028876035.1 Bacteroidota bacterium | reverse complement strand
TAGTGGAGGGGAGAGGTATTAGCGGAACGATACAAAGTTTTTCGCACAGTAGGTCTCTAAGCGTGCGGCATCAGGTCTTGTAAGCCAGGATGAAAAAACCAACTCCACGCAGATACCAAAAAAACCTATCGCCAGTATTGGGTACCTAAACGCTTTCAACAAAGACCAGCAGTCAGCGGCTCAAGGGTTTCAAAGTACGAAGTACTTTGTGCTTCTATCAAAAGCGCAACGATCCGCACGTGGGTATCTTTGTACTTTGTACTTTGTACTTGGTACTTTATACTATCCCCCCAACGTCTCCAGCACCTTTTCCAGCTCAAATGGCTTTTGCAAAGCTGCCCTGGCGCCGAACGATTGCACCGTAGACAATTGCTCGTGATTAGCTGATATCATCACCACCGGTATATGCCTCCACCTGGCTTCCTGTGATATTGTTTGGCAAAGTTCCCGACCATCTTCGTCACCAACATTTATGTCGAGCAATATATAGTCAGGCTGGAACTTGTCAAGCGCTTCCTTCCCTTCTCTGCACGACACACAGGTCATCACGACGAAGCCTTTCCGCGTCAGGTAGGCGGTGAGTATGACCAGCAAATCGCAGTCATCGTCCACTACAAGTACTTTCTTCATGAGGTTGGAATTACTGACTTGATGTTGCAGTTGTCATAAAAGAGCCCAATTGATGTACCAACTTTATGCGGGATGCGCTGGAGTAGTTTGTTGACTTTTTCCCGGTTCAAAGAACCCATCCCCCTACAAGAATGTTAAGTAGTGGTTATTTAAATATTCATTTGGAGAAGTTGTAGAATTAATTCCACAAAATGAAGCCTCTTCATTTTAATCTCCACAATTTTTGCCGGCAAAAACATTGACATTAGATTTGCTTTAATACATATGACCATACATTACCCTCCTATGGCGAATCGGGTGCTCATCTACGACGACGACAAAGACATATTACTGGTAACGGCAACTATCCTGGAATTAAAAGGCTTTGAGGTACGAGGCCGGGAACACTGCAGGGAGATGGATGAAGACCTGCGTTCCTTCAGGCCCCAGGTGATTTTGATGGATAACTGGCTGCCCGACATCAGCGGTGTCAAGGCTATCCAGTACCTGAAATCAAAAGAGGAGTTTCGGGATATTCCGGTGATTTTCTTTAGTGCGAACAGTAATGTGGAGAAGCTGGCCGCAGAGGCCGGGGCTGATTTTATGCTGAGCAAACCGTTTGAGATTGCAGCCCTGCAGCAAATTATTGAACGTGCCGTGCAACAGGCTACGATGCGTTCTTAACGATTTCTTTTTCTAACCTTATTGAGCAGCGCAGCGATCGCAATGGGTTCCAGCACGCGGTCAACCGGCGACTGCTGGATTGCCTTTTCAGGCATATAGGCGACGGCTGCGGTGGCAGGGTCCTGCACCAGCACAAAGCCACCTTTCTGTGCTACCATTAACATCCCGAGGGCGCCATCTGCATTGGCGCCGGAAAGCAATACCGCAATGAGCCCATCCCCATACACTTCCGCCGCTGATATAAAAGAAACGTCTATGCTTGGCCGTGAGAAGTTGATTTTTTCCGACACGTCGAGCGATAAGCTGCCATCCTGTTCCAGCAACACATGGTAGTCGGGTGGGGCAATGTAGATACATCCTGGTTCAAGTAAGTCTTTGTCATCGGCTTCCTTCACTTGCAGTGTAGTTCTTGACGCCAGCAGTTCTGTGAGCGAATTATCTGCCAGTGTACCCCGGTGCAACACCAATACTACCGGCAACGGAAACGATGTTTTCAGCAGCGGTAACATCTGCAGCAGGGCCTCCAGGCTGCCCGAAGAACCACCGATGATAATCAACCTGGCATTGGTTAACGCGACTTCCGCCATATCTTTTCTTTTGGGTCTACCTGCCGGTAACGGTCTGCTATACCCGAAAATCGGATGGACTCTTTGCTCCCCAGGGCAAGGAAACCAAGTGAATCAAGGCTTTTGTCAAATAGCTGCAGCACTTTTACCTGCAATTGTTTATCGAAATAGATCAGCACGTTGCGACAAAGTATCAGCTGAAACTCATTAAATGAAGAGTCGGCCACCAGGTTATGACTGCTGAAGATGATTCGCTCGCCCAGCCAGGGGGCAAACTTTGCGCTGTTGTAATTGGCCGTATAATAAGACGAAAAATCCTTCTGCCCTCCGCTGAGCATGTAATTTTCTGAATACTGCTGCATCGAAGCACCGGCGAATATGCCCGTGCGTGCTTTTTCCAGCACCGCCTGGTTTACATCGGTGGCGTATAAAATCGACTTGTGTAAAAGCGAAGCTTCACTCAGCAGGATGGCCATCGAATATACTTCTTCACCAGTGGAGCAGCCCGCATGCCAGATACGGATAAAGGGGTAAGTGGCCAGTACCGGCAGAATTTTTTCCCGAAGCGCCCGGTAAAACCCCGGATCACGGAACATCTCTGTAACATTTACCGTAATCTCCTCTACAAAGCGGGTAAAACAAGCAGGGTCTTGTGCGAGCGATAGCTCCATACTGCTGTAAGAACTGAATTTATTTTTCAGGAAAAATCCCTCGATTCTACGGCGCAGGGAGGCCCGGGCATAGCCGGAGAAATCATAGCCATACCATTGATTGATCTTCTCAATCAGCAATTCCGTGTCGTCATAGCCTAGCATCCTGCCATGGTTAATTGTTCCTGTACAACGGTAAAAAGAAGTTCAGCGTCCACCGGTTTAGACAGATAAGCATCCGCGCCGGCTTCGAAACACTTCTCGCGATCGCCGCTCATCGCGCGTGCGGTTACCGCAATGAGCCGGATTCGCTGCAAGCGGTCAGTGGCACGTACCTTTCGCATCAACTCATAGCCGTCTATACCCGGCATCATAATATCGATCAAAGCCAGGCAGATGGCAGGGTCTGATTGCAGCAGTGCCAGGGCCCGCTCTCCACTGGAAGCGGGCACGCACAAATAGCCCCGAGATCGCAACACAGCGCAGATCGCAAAAATATTGCGCTCATCATCGTCGGCTATCAAAATTTTGTGCAGGTCCTTGCTCATAGCATCAATATCCTTTTTCGTACAGCCATATCCGTAAGAGTGATACCAGCTGATCTGTGTCTACCGGTTTTGAAATGTAATCTGAAGCACCGGCCTGGATACATTTTTCCCGGTCACCGCTCATTGCTTTAGCTGTGATCGCAATGATGGGTAATGTCTTAAATGCAGGTATCGCCCTGATGTTCCGGATACTTTCAAAGCCGTCCATTTCCGGCATCATGATATCCATTAAAACGATATCGGGCTGCTGCGACTGCACCAGCTGAAGCGCCTCTTTGCCATCCATCGCCGGTATCACCGTCATCTGGAATTTTTCCAATACCCTTGTCATAGAAAAAATATTCCGGACGTCATCATCTGCCAGCAATATCTTTTTCCCCTTCAGCACATTCTCCTGGAGTACCGACTTCTCAAAATCGGGCACTTGTTTCTTTTGTTGCTCCTGCATCAGGTGCAGGAAGAGCGACACTTCATCCAGAATACGGCGGTATGAATTCGCCGTTTTTAAAACGATGCTGTCGGCATATTTTTTTAGTTTGAACTCTTCCGGCCTTGAAAGCGATTTGCCCGTGAATACGATGATCGGTAGTTCTTCCAGCCCTTCATGTCCGCGGATAGAGGCGAGCAGGCTGTCGGGTTCTGCGTTGTTGCCGCTATTGTCCAGTATCACGCAATCAGTATACTCATCGTAGAGCGACTGCACACATTCATCCACGCCGGCATGGATGCGTGTACGTACCTGGTAAGTGGCGAGGTAATACGCCAGCGCCTTTGCATGCTTGTTATTCTCTTCGATTATCAGGACTTTCTTGGGTTGTTTACTGAGGATGAGTTCGAGTTTGTCGAACAAGGTATGCAACTGCTCGAAGGCGACAGGTTTACTAATGAAATCCACGGCACCCTGCAGCAAGCTTTCATTTTTTGCAGCGAAGGAAGACATGATATGCACCGGTATATGCCGGGTGCGTGTGTTCTTCCGGAGCGATTCCATTACCTGCCAGCCATTCATCACCGGGAGCTGGATATCCAGCAAAATTCCGGAAGGCTGGTACTGCGCTGCCATTTCAATGCCGCGATCACCCCTCACCGCCACCAATGCCTTGTATCCTTTTTGACGGGCAAAATCCACCAGGGCAGCTGCAAACTGAACATCGTCTTCTACAATCAATATCGTTTTATCACCCGGTACAGCAACCGACCTGTCATCGGCTACTTCATTGGGTATAACGGTACTGAGTAACTGATTTTCTTTTTCGTCGGCGACGATACGGGCTGTTGCTGTAGGTTCATCGCGCGTTTCGATGGCTTTTTCCTGCGGTTTCTCTGCCGGAATACTGCAAATAAATTCACTTCCTTCGCCCGCCGTACTGCTGAGTGTGACGCTTCCGCCCAGGAGTACAGCCAGCTGCCGGCTGATGGATAGTCCCAGTCCCGTGCCACCGAATCTCCTGCGCGTTGATCCATCTTCCTGCCGGAACGCTTCAAATACCTGTTCCTGCTTGTCGGGACTGATGCCAATACCGGTGTCCCTTACTGAAAAACATATATAACCGGGGATATCAGGTGAAGGATAAATATGCAGCCGAATAAAACCATTGGACGTAAACTTGAGCGCATTCGACAGCAGGTTGCCAAGAATCTGCTCCAGCCGCTGTTTGTCCGTTTGAATCTGCGCCGGCACGCCCGGGTCTATCCGTAACTGCCAGTCGAGTTGCTTTTCCTTTGCCTGTATAGCAAACAGGGCTTCCATGTCTTTCGCTATATCATGTACTTTCACCGGCAGCCATTCAACGGTCATCTTCCCCGCTTCTATCTTCGACAGGTCGAGAATTTCATCAATGAGCTGCAGCAAACCATTACCTGATCCCTGTATAACCTCTGCATACTGCACCTGCTCGGGCGACAAGTTGTTTTCATTGTTCTCAGCCAGGAGGCGCGACAACAGAAGGATAGAATTGAGCGGCGTGCGCAGTTCATGCGACATGTTTGCTAAAAATTCTGATTTGTACCTGGTTGCCTTGGCCAGGTCTTCTACTTTTTGTTCTATTTCCGCATTCTTTTGCAGCACAATCTGGTTGCGTTGTTCAAGTGCGCCCGATTTTTCTTCGAGTAGTGAATTGATTTCTATAAGTTCTTCGGACTGCACTTTCAGTTCTTCTTCTGAAGTTTGCAGTTGCTGTGTCTGCGCTTCCAGTTCTGCATTAATTTGTTCCAGTTCCGACTGCTGTGCCATCAGTTCCTCGGCCTGCGATTGTGTTTCTTCCAGCAGTTCCTGCACTTTTTGCCGGTTTTGCAGCGTGTTGATAGCAGTACCCGCATTACCCGCCGCAGTGTCCAGGAATTCCAGTTCCTTATCAGTGTAGGTATGCAGCGCCGCGAGTTCAATTACAGCCTTGATCGTTCGTCCGAACATAACAGGGAAAACGACAATAGAGGCGGGACGAAGCCGGGCAGATGAATAGTTGATGTGCAGGTGCTGGTCCGATATATCGGTTATCAATACCCGCTTTTTAGAAACTGCACACTCCCCGGGAATGCCCTCACCCCTTTTGAAATGTGCAGGCGCATCTTTTGCAAGCGCGAAACCTGCTATAAGGTTCAGTTGCTGGTCGTCTCCGCAGAGGTAAAGCGCACCCGTGCTGCTGTTGGAATACGAGGCGATGTACGACAGCGCTTTGTCTGCCAGTTCCTGGATGGAACTAAAATCGTTGATCATTGTTTCTGAAAAACCGGCCATTCCGTTTGTCAGCCATTCCCGTGCAGAAAGATCGGCAAAAGAAGTTTCGAGCGACTTTGCCATTTTATTCAGGGCAACGGAAATATTACCCAGTTCATCCGACCCTTCATCGCTTACCCGCACACTATAATCACCCGCACTTATTTTTTCTGAGATTCGGTTGATGGTTTGAAGTCTTTGCCGGATCGCCGCATCCTTCCTTTCGAGTTCTTCCGTCAAACGCATCCGCTCATCTACGTCACGGTTGGTACGGACATAAAATAATACAGTAATTAAAATAGCAAGAAGCGCTGCGGCAGCGATAACGGCCGGGGTAATGCCTGCAAACCGGTTTTGTTTTTCGGTACGGTTGGCCAGTAACAGGGATTCGTGGTCCTGCATGCGTGCCACCAGCGTTCGTACGCTGTCCATGAATAGTTTGCCGGTCTCCATATCGGCCAGGTTCACAATACCCGTCTGTTTCTTGTGATCGATGACGTCCTGGAGTTTACCCAAACGCTTTTGTACAAATTGTTTAAGCGCTTCTATGTTTTGCCGCTGCTGCAGATTGTCTGCGGTGAGGCCTTCAATTTCGTCGAGAAGAGAAATGGTGCGTGCAAGCGAGCCACGATATGGATCCAGGAATGCTTCCTTACCAGTAATAAGATAACCACGCTGACCCGTTTCTGCATCCTTCATCGACGAAAGCGCCTGCTCCAGTTTTTCTCTTACCTGGTTGGTATGCGCTACCAGCCCGGAACTCGATAGGAGATTGCGGATGCTGTACCAGGACGCGGCTGAACTGATCACCAGCAACAGGAGAGAAGCGCCAAAACCGATCTGAAGGTTTCGTTTCAGGGTTGATTTCATGTGAGTGCTGTAGGGGGTTGATGGGGGTTAGGGACGTATAAAGGGATGGAGAAATAAAAGAGCGAGCCTTCACCCGATTTGCTCTCTACACCAAATGATGCGTGGTGCCGGCGCAATATTTCGGCGCAGATATACAGCCCGATGCCAAGACCCTGCACATTGCGCGCACTGTCTGATACGCGGTAAAACTTTCCAAAAATGTTTTCCTGGTCTTCGGGAGAAATGCCAATGCCATGATCACGCACGCCGAAATACAAATTATCCCCGTCATCAATTCGGGTAATTACTTCAATTTTGCTGGAAGGTGCATATTTGATGGCATTGCTGATAAAATTAATGATAACCTGTTCCAGCCTTACAGCGTTGGCATTGATCACCGCATGGCAGTCTCCCATTTGTGTAATTGCAATGCCCGGGTGGATCTGTTGCAACATCTCCAGGGTAGCACGCAATAAGCCCCCAAATTCCGTGGGCTGTAAATCAAACCTGAGTTTACCATTTTCAATTTTGGAGATATCCAGTAAATCATTGATAAGCGTGTCCAGTTTATTTACCTGCACCATGGTGCGATCCATAAATTCCTTGGCCGGGTTTTCGGATGGCAACAACTGGTTAACGAGTTGCACATAGGCTTTGATGCTGGTAAGCGGCGTTTTTAATTCATGACTCGCGATACTCAGGAATTCATCTTTTCTCCGGATAGCCAGCTTCTGCTCCTCGATATCGGTGAAAGTTCCCACCCATTTTTGCGTATGACCATTCTCTGTAACCGGCACCACGCGCAGCAGGTGATAGCGAAAATCTTCCGTGCCGGTACGTGCAATGCGAAGTTCCATTTCCGCAGGCTCATTGCGCGCAAGCGTAGCCTGCCATGCCTGCTCAATCGGGGGGTCATCTGCGTGGACCTTCGGAAATTCGCGGAATGAATTAGCATAAGCATACCAATGCTCATTGACAAAATCGATCTGTCCGGCGGATGTGGCAGTGAACGCTACCTGGGGAATGGAAGCAAGAATACCATTCAACTCTTTAGCCTTTTCCTGTATCTGGGCCTGGGCTTTCTTGCGGAATTCAATCTCCGACTGCAGGCTTTGCTGTACGCGGTTAAGTTCACGGTTTTGCTCATAAAGCCGGTGGAAGGTTTTAACCTTCAGCAGCAGGATGTCCGGGTCGATGGGTTTTACAATGTAGTCGATGGCACCGCTTGAATAGCCCCGCGTGATGAACTTTTTTTCAGTGTTGACCGCCGACAGAAAGATGATGGGAATGTCCGAAGTGCTGTTGTTACCAGAAAGGTATTCAGCCACTTCAAATCCGTCCATATCCGGCATTTGTACATCCAGGATGATCAGCGAATAGTCGGTACGGATCGCTTTCTTCAACGCTTCCTCCCCGCTGGACGCTGTGTCTACTGGAAAAGAATGCAGCTCCAGGATGGACCTGAGCGAAAAAATGTTTTCCGGCCTGTCGTCAACAATTAGGATCATAATGTAAGAATCAGCGCTGCAGTCGCCCCGAAATCTAATGCCCGGGTTTGGCGGAATGGTCGCAACAGTCATACCATAGCACCGCGCAAGCGGGCAATGCCGCCCCGGGTTCAGCAGAATTGTTGAGGTGGCCCCGGAACCCGCTACCAGCAAGGCAAAGCGGCGAATGCCCGGAATAAACCGCAGATTAAAGTTTTTTCGGAAACGGCCGGGCTTACAACTGTAGAATTTTTTCTACACCCGGCTTTCTGCACCAGCGATTTTGCTATCTTCCTAAAAACATCCCGGGCATGAAATCATTGATGGTACTTCTGTTAGCTGCAGGCAGTCTTCACACTGTTGCACAATCCTTAACCTTAACGGAGCGAAGAATCACCGAAAAAGTAAGCGCCGAATTGCCGGCTACCATCGAACTGTTGAAAAAAACGGTGAACATCAATAGCGGTACATTTAATATAGACGGCGTTCGACGAACGGGCGAGCAATATGCCGCAGCCTTAAAGGAATTGGGATTCACCATCGAATGGATCGGCATGCCGGATTCATTGAAACGTGCCGGCCACCTGGTTGCCTGGCGCAAAGGGAAAAAAGGAAAAAAATTATTATTGATCGGTCATCTTGATACCGTATTTGAACCTTCCATGCCTGCGAATCCGTTTGCAATGCTGAATGACAGCACCGCAACCGGGCAGGGCATCAATGACATAAAGGGAGGTGATGTGATGATCATTGCCGCCCTGCGTGCATTGAACGACGAGGGTCTCTTAAAGAACACCAGCATTACCGTGTATATGACCGGTGACGAAGAAAATGCAGGCGAACCACGCATGGTAAGCAGGGGCGATTTCATCGAACGAAGCAAGCAACACGATATCGCCCTTGCATTCGAAGGTGCTACTGGTTTGAATACTGTTGCCACTGCCCGCCGGGGTGCCAGTGAGTGGTTCCTGGAAGTGGAGGCTGAGCAAGCACATTCATCCGGGATATTTGGCAAAGCAGGTTTTGGAAGCGTGTATGAAGCATCCCGGATTGTCAACGGATTTCGCGAGGCCCTGAGCAAACAACCCTTTCTCACTTTCAATCCCTCGTTTTTCCTGGGTGGTTCCACTATTCAGTACGATGAGCTTGCTCAAAAAGGAAATGTAAGCTCCAAGACCAATATCATCGCTCCTAAAACAGTGGTAATGGGTGATCTCCGTTTTCTTACAGAGGAACAAAAAGAACGTGCCCGCGATACCATGCGTATGATCGTTGACCAGCACCTGCCCGGTACGCATGCCACGATTCATTTCCGTGACGGCATTCCTTCCATGCCACCCACTGCCGGCAACGATTCGCTTGTTCGGGTAGTCAGCGACGTTAGTATGGCCCTGGGCTACGGACCTGTTGCAGCCGGCGATCCCGGCGCACGCGGTGCCGGCGATATTTCCTATATCGCTGCTAACCTCAATTGCCTTGATGGCCTTGGCGCCTCCGGACGTGGTGCTCACGCGCCCGGTGAAACGATCAACCTGAATGAATATCCAAAGCTGATTACAAGGACGGCGCTGGTTATCTACAGACTGACGCGGTGAAGGAGTAATAAGTATTAAGTAATAAGTTCTAAGTCCGGCGACAATGCCAGAGCGTTCCTCCTGGCGAATCGAATAGACTTTTGAAGATTATGCGCACTGCGCGCGGACCCCTCATTTTTTGCGAGCCGAAGAGGTTATATGTTGTAAGCGTTAAGGCGGTTGCTTATGTCAGCATGTTCCTCCTGGCGAATCGAATAGACTTTTGAAGATTATGCGCACTGCGCGCGGACCCCTCATTTATTTGCGAGCCGAAGAGGTGATATGTTGTAAACGTTATGCCTGTTGATTATGTCAGCGTGTTCCACCTTGTAAAGCGAACAGACTTTTGTACATTATGCGCACCACGCAGGCCTCCTCATTATTTGTGCGTTGAAGCGGTTATAGGTTGTAAGTATTTAGGATGTTGTTAATGGCAGCCTGGCCATTCTGGCGACTCGAACAAACTTAAAACTTAGAATCATTGGTGTCCGGGAAAAACTGAAACGATCGATGTAGACTTGCATCAGGTGAGTGTTTGAGGGACTTGATGAAGTTTGGGGGTTGAAGTTGTGAAGTTGACACCAGTACCCCGATAAGCCGCCTTCTTTTTCCGTGGGCTTTGTTGAGCTGGAGAAATAGTTGTCGGCTGAAACCCTTGATACTGCCCGGCTTTAATAGGCAAAGGAAAAAGTAGCGGCGTTCGGGGTACGAAGCCCGCCGGCTATGAGGCGATCTATCAAAAAAATTAACCGGAAAATAGTGACTTAGAACTTAGAACTAAAAAAGCCCCGGTCTCCCGGGGCTTTTTGTTATTGGCGGTGCAAAAAAAGCATTAGTTAAACAGGTAGCGGATGCCGAACTGCATCTGCCAGCGCGAGAAAATGCTCGTGTTGTACGAAGTGCTGTTCACCAGGGGAACATTGTTCGAAGGATCCTGCAGTGTGAAAGAATAGCTGGGGGTTTTACCATCAGCAGCCAATCCTTCGTAACGGAGGAAGTTTACGGTAGTCGGAGATTTTGCCAGTCCCCAGTATTTGTTCAACAGGTTACCCACGTTCAGGATATCCAGTGTCAGGCGGAGTGTGTGATGATCTGCGCCTGTTTTGAACGAAATGTCTTCCGTGATGTTCAGGTCAAGCTTTTTGTAGTAAGGATTAATTACTGCATTGGCTTCGGCTACTTTACCGCGGTGAGAAGACAGGTAGTTGTCCTGGTTGATGAAGGCATTCAGCTGTGACCATTGTTGGGCAGCAGTACGTGTGTCGCTGCTGGTGCCGGTACCCAAACCGCCTGAACCTGATTTCACGAGGTTGATCTCGCTCGCAGAAGCAGGTATGTAGATAAGGTCATTACCCGTATTACCATCGTTGTTCAGGTCACCATTGTATACATAAGAAGTTACACCATTGGGAGCAGCTTCAAAGTACAGACCAATGCTGGTCGCGAAATACTTCGCGTAAGAGAAGCGGTAAGACGCATACGCAGTTACGCGGTGCGGCTGGTACCAGGAAGCATAAGCGAGGTTATCGGTATTGGGGTCGCCTGTTACAGCACGACCACTCCACAAACCACCCGCAGTGCTACCACCTTAAGCGGTGTTCTTCGATTTTGCATAGGTGTACGCTACGCTGGCGAACAGGTCTTTAAAGGTTTTTTGTACACGGAAAGTTCCGGTATAAGAATACCCCTTGCTGCTGTTCTTCATGAGGATAGCAGTAGAGATGTTCGGGTTAGCAGCCGTAGCACCGCCTGCACCTGAATAGATAGCACGGGTGCTGCCAGGTGTTGCGGCATAGCGAACGCGGCCGTCTTTCTGGTTCAGCACAATTGAATTGGCAACACTTTGGTTCAGGTTGATATTCGAATAGTAAACAGCGTTTACGTCTTTTGTATAGCTACCTTCTACCGTTACAATCCAGTCGCCGGGCAGTTTCTTATCTACCGCCAGGGTGGTTTTGATAACAGAAGGATATTTAAAGTTGTTATCCACGAGTGCTATGCCATAAGAAGTGTTGGCAGCACCGGTAGCCGGACGATACGCGTTGGGATCAGGATTGAAAGGCACACCCGATGTTTTGATAAGTGAACCAAACTGCACACCGTTGTTGCTGGCCTGGTTGCTGATCCATACGAAGGGGGGAGGACCGGAGAAATAACCGGCACCACCACGCACCTGCAGGGTTTTATCACCCAAAGCATCCCAGTTAAAACCAACGCGCGGTGAAATCAACACAGCATTCGAAGGTTTCTTACCCACATCATATTTCGCGCCGTTGGCGAAAGTAAGCGCGGCGAAATCGGGGTTCTGATCAAACTTACCGGTATAGATGGATTCGTCGAAACGGATACCATACGTAAGGGTGAAGTTTCTGCTGGCCCGCCATTTGTCCTGGATGAACAGGCTCAAATCAGATGAACCTGCTTTTGCATAAGGGAAAGAACCATCTTTCAATGCAGAGTACTGAATGGCATAACGTGCAGCAGAAGTAGTTCCGTTGTTAACGCTGTTGTAGAAATCAGTCAGGCTGTTGAACTGGTACAGGCCCTGGTAAGCAGGTGCAAAACCATTCAGGTATTTCCTGAAATAGTTCTGTGTACCGATGGTGATTTCGTGGCTGCCTTTGTAGAAAGTAGCGATATCAGACACCTGCACAACGTCGGTATTCAGTTTGTTGTTATAGGTGAATGGTTCGTATCCGAAAGTAGTGTAGATATTTCCATTGAGCAGGATGTCCACCAGCGGCATGTTAGAATTACCCTGCGGTGAACGGAAGTCGCGCAGTGCAGTATAACCAACCTGCAATTTATTGCTGGCCTTGTTGCTGAAACGGGTGTTCAGCTCGGCAATGAAAATATTGAAGTTGTTGTTGATAACATAACCACTGTTCTGGAACGGCATTGAGAAGTTACCGGGCTGACCGCCGGAAATAAAACCGGAGAAGCCGTTACGGCTGGTGCTCGCAAATTGATCAGCAGCAGATTTCAGGTAGTTGTATTTAACAGAGAGGGTATTGCTCTTATTGATGTTCAAATCCAGTTTGATGGTGATTTTATCACTTTGTGTTTTCTGGTTGAAGCCCTGGAAGGGTCCTGTATTGTAGTTGAACTTCTGTTGCAGGAAGTTCGACAGTGCTGTGAGTGTGTCTGCATTGGCAACGGAAACACTACCTGCAGCAGCAGGGTGACTGGCATCAGAAGCAATAAAGCTGGTAGCAGGCAATTCCTGGCGCACCTGCTCGTAGCTTCCGAAGAAGAACAAACGGTTCTTGATGATGGGACCGCCCAGCGAAGCACCGCGCAGTTTGTAGGTAATCGGTGTTTTCACCACTTTGTTGTTGGCTACTTTGTACCCCTGTGTATTCTCGTTTTTCGAGTATTGGTACACGGTACCTTTAAACTGGTTGGTACCGCTGCGTGTAACTGTATTCAACCCCGCTCCGGTAAATCCACCCTGGCGAACGTCGTAAGGAGATACGTTCACCTGGATCTGCTCGATGGCATCCAGGCTGATGGGCTGAGAACCGGTTTGTCCGCCCAATGTACCCGACAAACCAAAAGAGTTGTTGAAGTTAGCACCGTCAACGGTTACGTTGTTGTACTGGCTGCTGCGTCCGCCGAAGCTCAAACCAAATGAAGTGTTGTTAGCAGTGGGTTCCAGTTTTGCAAAGTCCTGCAGTGAACGGTTGATCGTTGGGAGCCGCTCGATTTGCGTGCGGTTAACGATCTCCTGTGTTCCCGTGCGGTTGTTGTTAATCACGCGGCTCTGGCGTGAACCGGTTACGATTACTTCTGTCAGTTGTCCTGCAGAAGCGGTAAGGGTGAAGTCAGCGATGTAAGTCTGACCCAGGTTCAGCGTAATGCTGCCTTGCTTTTCTTCTTTGTAACCAACAAAAGTTACTTTGATTTCATAAGGACCGCCCACACGTACGTTGGCCAGGTTGTAACGGCCATCTTTACGGGTGGTGGTGGTGTACACGGTTCCTGTGGGTGTGTGCGTAGCAACAACGGTGGCACCCGCCAAACCGTTAGTACCATCCGTCACAGACCCCTGGATATCCGCCGTGGTTTCCTGTGCATATCCCGATAATGATGTTCCGATGATCATCAACAGGGATGCAAACAATAAGACGACTCTTCTCATATTGCATTTTTGTTTTGGTGCGAAAAATTAAAAAGTTTGGACCGCTCAGGTTTTCCCGGACGAGGAAAGGTAAAGTGGGAAGCAATCGCTTGTAAATGAGGGAAAGCAGGGCAAGTCTGCTCGGTGAAAAGTCTGGCGAAAGTAACTGAATCCCGGCCCGCTGAAAAAAGCGGACTTTAAAATCAATTCACATAATATTAACAGCCCTAACCCTCGTTTTTCCGGCGCAAAGATGCGGCGCGGGAGGCAATGAAAAAAGTGATTTCGATTACTAAATTGTTACTGCGGAAGACAAACTTGATCAGGGTCAAGGGGGGTTGTAAGTAATAAGTTCTAAGTTTTAAGTCTGTTTTTGTCACCAGAATGCCTGGACTGAGGTTTCAGGTTTTACATTTTGCATTTTGACTTTTTACTTTGCGCCCGCTAAAAGCCAACACCTAATGGCTAAGGGCAAACAGCCAAAAAAGCCCCCGCATACTACGGAGGCTTTTCACTATCCTAAAAATGTTCTCTTAAAACAAATATTTCACACCTAATTGTATTCCCCAGGTGGTTGAAGTAGACGCTACATTAATATAGGGCTGACGCACCAGGTCGCCATTGAAGGTAGCCAGGGTATAGGTGGGTACACCATTGGTAACACTTACCAGGCGCAGCGGGTTGTTAACGATTAACTGCTTGCGGATACCCCAGTCGTGGTTCAGCAAATTAAGGAAGTTAACCACAGAAGCATTGAACTGGAGGGTATTCCTGTTCCGGCCGATATTGGTAAACAAGTCTTGCTGGAAATTGAAATCTACCCGGTGGAAGAAGGGGAAACGGCTGGCGTTTCTTTCAGCGGTTTGTCCCATATGGTTGCGCAGGTAACGATCTTTCGAAATAAACTGGAAGAAGGCATCCGATTGCTGTTGTGCGGTAAACGCCGGGGTAGTACCACTGGCAGCCAGGTTGCCAAACTTGATCTCGGAAGGATCTTTTGGAATGTACATAAGGTCGGCAGAGTTACCATCCTGGTTGACATCGCCATTATAAATATAACTGTAAGTTCCCTGTGCAGCGCCTTCATAGAACAAAGTGAACGTAGAGGCCAGGTGTTTGAAATATTCAACACGGTAGCTAAGGGTGGCTACGATACGATGTGGCACTGCATACTGCGAGTAGGACAACTGCTGATCATTTTGCGTACCGGAAGTGGCATTGGCCGACCACACCGAAGCGGCCTGGCTGCCGGGATTAGCAGTCACTTCCTGCGCGAATGTATAGGTGTAGGCGAGTGAACCGTAGAAACCTTTGCTGAAGTTTTTAGCTACTTGTGCTGTTAAGGCGATGGAACCACCGCGGCTTGTATTCTCCAGTACAATCGCATTGGAGATGCCCGGATTCAGGCGGCGGAGGGTATTGCTGTTGCTGCTGAAACGCGGCCGCACGTCGCCCGGACCAACATTCACCAGTGTATCCGGCGTTTTCTGGTTGGCATTGCGCATTACTGCATTGTTCAGGTCTTTTGTATACAAAGCTTCCAGGGTCAATCCCCATCCGCTGCCCAGTTGTTTCTCAACAGCCAGGTTGGTACGCCATACCTGCGGGAACTTGAAGTTGGGGTCGATTACCGCGAAGCCACCACTGGGTGCTACCGTTCCTGCCTTGGTCGGGAATACGGCAGGGTCAAGACCCGTATTGTAGAAAGGATTGTAGGCATGTGGATCTTTATTGAACAGGAAGTTCTGCATATTGGTTGTTACCAGTGCACCGAAAGTGTACATACCACTGGTGCTGGGCTGGTTGGTCAGGTATACAAAAGGAATACGACCGGTAAATACGCCGGTACCTCCGCGAACAATCATGCTCTTGTCACCGTCCACATCCCAGCGGAAACCAGCGCGGGGCGACAACAGCCATTTTGCTTTCGGCCATGCACCACCGTTATAATGGGTAATGCTGCCATCCTGTGCGTAGAGCGACAACGCTGTGATCGCCGGGTTCTCCAGCGGTTGTTCCGGGTAGATGGGACGATCAATGCGCAGGCCGTAAGTCAGTTTAAACTGCGGATTGATGTTCACCTCATCCTGCAGGTACAATCCGAGCTGACCCACTTTCAGGTTGGCAGAGAAAACAGCATCTTGTCCTGGAATCAGCGAGTAGTTAATAGAGAAAAGTTTCGGTGCGCGGTTATTGATAAAATCATCCAAAGAACCAAACACATAATAACCTTGTGAACCCGGCATAAACATGTTACCTACTTTCTGGTACTCGTAGTTCACACCAGCCGTTACCGTATGCTTTCCGGCGAAATAGCTGAAGTTATCGGTTACGGTGTAGATATCATTGATCACCTGGTTATTGTTGCCATTGAAAGGCTCGTTACCAAAGCTCAGGTAGTTGTTGCGGCTGCCGGCAGTTTGACCGAGGATATCCGCAAAGGGGAATACATCGCCATCATGACCTTTGATAGAAGAAATCTTCGTCAACGTTGCCAGGAACTGGTTGGCAAATTTTCCATGGAAATTGCTGTTCAGTTCAACCGAACCGGAACGCACTTTATCTACAATTTTATAATTGGAGTTATTAAAACCAAGTGCGTTCAGTCCAAAGCGGGAAGACTGGTAGGTAACGATGCTGCTCTGTCCGCTGGCACCATTGATACCACCACTACCGCTCGCGATGGAATAACCGGTATTGCGAAA